>NZ_JBYSXB010000010.1:0-124087 GCF_058781765.1 Arthrobacter sp. FW306-1B-G06A
GTCCCACCCCGACCCCCACGCCGTCGCCTAGCGACACCAAGGGCGGCGGAGGCCTGGGCGGACTAGGCGGCTAGCGCTGGATCAGCGGGCTCAGGGTGGCGGCACGGGCGGCCGCCCCGGACATTCCGAGTGATTCAAGCCAGTTGCCCAGCATGAGGTAGCCGCCTTCGGTGAGCACCGATTCCGGGTGGAACTGCACCCCGCACAACGGCGCCGAACGATGCTGCAGGCCCATGACAACCCCGCTGGCGGTTTCGGCCGTGATTTCCAGGACGTCGGGGATGCTTTCCCGGACAGCCGCGAGGGAGTGGTACCGGGTGGCCGTCACCGGCGAGGGCAGACCGGCGAAAACGCTCTTGCCGTCGTGCTGCACAGGTGAGGTCTTGCCGTGCATCAGCTCCGGGGCATGAGTGACAGTCCCGCCGTAGGCCTCGGCCAGCGCCTGGTGCCCAAGGCAGACCCCGAACATCGGCTTGTTGTTGTCTCCGCACCATTTGATCAATTCAATGCAGACGCCGGCTTCGGCGGGAGTCCCGGGGCCGGGGGAGATCAGCACGCCGTCGCGCGCGTCCGCCAGCTCGATCGCTTCGGCGAGAGTGACGTCGTCGTTCCGGACCACTGTGGTTTCCGCGCCGAGCTCCTGCAGGTAGCCGACCAGGGTGTAGACGAAGCTGTCGTAGTTGTCCACGACGAGGATTTTTGTTGTGCTCATGGCTGCTGTGCTGAACCAATCGTTGAGTCGGTGAAGGTAGTGAATTGTGACATCCAGGGGAAGAGGAACTGGACCATCAGGACAAGCGCGCATGCCACGAGTGCCGCTGATGTCAGGATACGCACCCAGAGGGGTCCCGGGAGGTGGCGGAAGATCCATCCGTACATGGCTTAGCCCTTTCCGGCCGTCTGGGCGACTTGCTTGGCGATGTCCTGTGGTGGCCCGGCTGATGCCGGCTGCCAGCTTTCCAGCAAGGAGTAGGCGATGATGCGTTCTTGCGCACCGAAGCGCGGATTGCAGCTCGTCATGGTCAGGTAGCTTTCGGTGGGCGTCGCACCTGGGTGTGCGGGGACCGGCAGAAGGACGTCCGTCCGCGAGGGCAGCACGATCTGGTTGTTGCGGAAGACATACGTGTAATAGCCGTCTTTGGTCTGCACGTAGATTTTGTCGCCCGGAACCAGGAGGTGGATGTTGTCCAGCACTGCGCCGTGGGTCTGGCGGTGGCCGGCGACGGCGAAGTTGCCAGGGGCTCCGGGCATGCTCGTGGTTCCGTAGTGGCCGAGGCCCAGCGTATCCAGGATGTCGGAACCGGTGCCCTCGATGATGGGCCGCGAATAATCCGCGCCGAATCGAGGGATGTACATGATGCCGATCATGCCGCCGTGTTCGGGAGCCTCGGCAACCACGGGCTTCCCGTAGTCGGGCCGTGCAGCAGGGTTGGCAGGGACAACGGGTGCCACCGGTCCCGCGAAACTCTTGGCAAAACCCTGGACGGCCTGGCTTTGCTTGGCATCGGCTTCGACGTTGGTCCACCACAGTTCCCACGCCACAAAGAGCAGCAGGATAAGTCCGGCGGTGACGAGCAACTCGCCCACGACCTGGACGATCTTGCGCACGACGTCCCCCGTGCTTGGCCGTCCCTTGCGCCTCGCCGGGCGCGGCTTGTGTCCCGCGGGGCCGGAACCCTCCGCGCCGGTTCCTGTGCCGTCGTCCGGCACGGCAGCGGCTTGCTGCGTCTGCTGCTGCGCCACTGGATCTCCTCTTTGCAGGCGCGGATGCCCGACGACGAGCAGCCCCCGAAATCCGGCTAGACTTGACTGCTAGAACGAACCCCGGAATTGCCGCGTGCGCGTTGACCGCTGGAATTTTCCTTCCTGCAGGATATCAAGCCGGCGCGCGGCCTTTCATTCAGCCGGCCAAGGAGGAACCGTGCCCGAGTCCAAGCCCCGCAAGAGGGCCGCCCGCCCCACCGAAGCGGCCACCACGCAGCAGTACAAACCGAACCCCATCTGGTACAAGCCAGTCATGTTCGGTCTCATGATCATCGGCCTGCTGTGGATCATCACGTTCTACATCACCAGCGGCCAGCTTCCCGTGCCTGCATGGGCGTCCTGGAACATCGTGGCGGGCTTCGGCATCGCGATCGTCGGCTTCCTCATGACCACGCGCTGGCGCTCCTGAGCGGCGACCTCACATTTCGGCCGCCTGCAGCGTCTACCAGACATGACCACCAGGCACACAACCATTGATTCCCCGCTGGGCCGGCTCACGCTGACTGCCCAGGACGATCTGCTGACCGGCATTTTCTTCGAGGGTCATTGGCATATGCCGCCATCGGAGTTCTTCGGTGAGGCCGTACCGGCTGAGGATCCCTTGTTCCAGCAAACCGCTCTTGAACTGGGCGAGTACCTGGCTGGCGAGCGGACCGTGTTCGACGTCCCGTTCAAGGCTTCAGGGAATCCTTTCCAGGATCGGGTCTGGGCAAGACTCGAAGAAATTCCGTACGGGGAAACCGTCAGCTACGGGGAATTGGCCACTGAACTGGGCGATCGCAACCTTTCCCAGGCCGTCGGCTCGGCAGTCGGCCGCAATCCGCTGAGCATCATCATCCCGTGCCATCGGGTTGTGGGGCGCGACGGGAAGCTCACCGGTTACGCCGGCGGCCTCGACAACAAACGGTTCCTCCTGGAACTCGAAGAGCCAGCAGCGGAAAAGGAAAGCAAGCTCTTCTAATGGAGCCCAAGAAGCCGTTCGAGCTGGTGGTCCGCGAGCACGGACCCACGGTCCTGCGCGTGTGCCGCGCGGTCCTCGGCGACCATGACGCGGAAGACGGCTGGTCCGAGACTTTCCTCTCCGCCTTGAAGGCCTACCCCGAACTGCCAGCGGGTGCCAACGTCCAGGCCTGGCTCGTCACCATCGCCCACCGCAAGTCCATCGACATCGTCCGCTCCAGGAACCGCCGGCCGGTTCCAGTGGACGAACTGCCTGTGCGACCGTCCGGACTCGGCATCCCCGGCGACGGCCACCGGGAGGTGCTCGACGCCGTCGGGCAGCTTCCCCCGAAACAGCGCCAAGCTGTGGCGTACCACTACCTCGCCGGGCTCCCGTACAAAGAAGTCGCCGGGCTCCTCGGTGGAACTCCCGACGCCGCGCGCCGCGCGGGAGCCGACGGCGTCAAGGCGTTGCGCACCATTCTCCTCGACAGCTCCTTGAGCTACGTGAAAGAAGAAACCCCATGACCATCCACCACGACGATCCGGACCTCTCCGAGCTGCTCGCTCCCCTCGAATCCGCAGAACCGGCCATCATGCAGCGGCTCCACGACCGCCTCGCAGCGGCTGCAGCGGAGCAGCACACGCTCGATATTGCCTACCGCACAGTGGATTCCCCGATCGGCAAACTGCTCCTCGCCGCCACGGAACGCGGCATGGTGCGCGTGGCGTTCGAAGTGGAAGACCACGACGCCGTACTGCAGCTCCTCGCGGAAAAGCTCAGTCCGCGGATCCTTTTCTCGGCGAGCCGCCTGGATCCGGCTGCCCGCGAACTGGACGAGTATTTTGCCGGGACCCGGCACCAATTCGACGTCCCCTTGGATTTCAGCCTTTCGCGCGGGTTCCGGCTCAGTGTCCTGGAACATTTGCCGCAGATCGCCTACGGCCATACGGAAAGCTACGCGCAAGTGGCCTTGGCCGCCGGAAGTCCGCGGGCCGTGCGCGCCGTCGGCACCGCTTGCGCCACCAACCCGCTGCCGGTGATTGTGCCTTGCCACCGGGTGGTGAAATCCGATGGATCGTTCGGCAACTACCTCGGCGGCACGGATGCCAAGCGCGCCTTGTTGGCTCTTGAGGCAGCATGAGTTCCGGGTGGACGGAACCGCTGTTTCCCCTTGAGTTGCCGGACGCGCCCGACGCCGGTCCCCGGGTGATCGCGCCCGGCGCGGTGCACGTTCCGGGCTGGCTGAGCCTTGAGCAGCAGCGGTGGATAGTGGCCCGCTTCGAAGAGTGGACGCGGGGTCCCGTCCCCTTGCGTGCCGCCGTCCTTCCCGGCGGCCACCCGATGTCCGTACGGACAGTCTGCCTCGGCTGGCACTGGCAGCCCTATCGATACACACGCGAGGCCTTTGACGTCAACGGGCGGCGGGTCCTCGACTTTCCTGACTGGATGGTGCGCCTGGGCCGCAAAGCAATGTTGGAGGCGTACGGCGACGCCGCCGAAGCCGCCAGGTATACGCCGGACACCGCGCTGGTGAATTTCTACGCCGAGACCGCCAAGATGGGGATGCACCAGGACAAGGACGAAAAGTCCCGGGCCCCCGTGGTGTCCCTCAGCATGGGAGACAGTTGCCTCTTCCGCTTCGGAAACACGGAGACGCGCACCAAGCCGTATACCGACGTCGGGCTCTCCTCTGGGGACCTCTTCGTGTTCGGAGGCGCTTCCCGTTTTGCGTACCACGGAGTCACCAAAGTCCTCCCCGGAACGGCTCCTGAAGGTTGCGGGCTGCCGAGGGGGCGGATCAACATCACCATGCGCGTCACGGGAATGTCGTAGGACCGGGGCACAATGGCAACAACAGCTTCTGCCCGGCTTCCTGTGGAGGAACAGCTATGAACCCGCCCGAGAACGGCACCATCATTGGCGACGACGGCCTTGCGCGTCCGCCGTGGGCATCCGTTGACCCGCTCATGCGGGAGTACTACGACCACGAGTGGGGCATGCCTGTAAGGGACGAACGGGGCTTGTATGAGCGCATCAGCCTCGAGGGCTTCCAGGCGGGCCTGTCCTGGGCCACCATTTTGCGCAAGCGGGAGGCATTCCGGTCCGCTTTCCTGGACTTCCACCCTGAAAGCGTCGCGGCTTTCACGGAGGCGGACGTGGAGCGGTTGATGCAGGATTCGGGAATCGTCCGCAACCGCCTCAAGATCCGTGCGGCCATCACCAACGCCAAGGCGACGATCGCCTTGCGGAGCGAGGGCGGGTTGGTGGACTTCGTGTGGTCGTTCCAACCGGAGTCGACGCCGGAACCGCGAACCTTTGCCGACGTCGCTACCCAATCGCCGGAATCGATTGGCCTGTCCAAGGCGCTGCGGAAGAAGGGCTTCGCCTTCGTGGGCCCCACCACCATGTACGCGCTGATGGAGGCGATCGGGATGATCGATACCCACCTTCTGGACAGCCATCGTCGGGGCAGCTCGGGAGTTTGGCTCTGATACCCACCCTCTTTCCACAGAAGTGCGTAACTTTATCCACAGCTGTGGACAATTCATGTGGACATCCATGTACATGAAGCCGGGATCCCCGACATTCAGGCGATAGCCGAGCACCCATGCCTTGGTCCCGTGGTTTTACCCAGTGTGTACAAGGCTGTGGATAGTGTCCGCGGGTTCACGGAGAGTTCACTCCCGAGGTATTGAGAACTTCATTCTGGCCCCGCTCATCACGGACCCATCAGCTTCCGGTTCGATATCCCGGGTCCGCGATATCGGTTTAGTCGGGATGTGTGAAAGAATCTGCGTATGAATGCAGATAAGAGTGCTTGCTCGCTGGGGGTCGATAGCCAATACGTTGAATTGGCTGTGGAAGTATTCGCGATGCTGGCTGACGCCACGAGGGTCCGGATCGTCCTGGCGCTCCGGAACGGCGAAATGGCCGTCGGAGCTCTGGCGGAACTCCTAGGGAAGTCTCCGGCCGCAGTGTCGCAGCACCTTGCCAAAATGCGCTTGGCGAGAATGGTTTCCACGCGACAGGACGGAACCAGGGTCATGTACCGCCTCGAGAACGAGCATGCCCGCCAGCTAGTCGCGGATGCAATATTCCAGGCGGAGCACGCCTTGGGCGGTACCCCGGCACACCACCGCGCAGAACAGGAATCGGCATGAGCGGTCACCCGCAAATTGGTCATCACGAGCACCACGTGCACGACCACGACCACGACCACGACCACGACCACGACCACGACCACGCCCACGCCCACGCCCACGACGGACACTCCCATACGCACCACAAGGGTCTCAAGGGGTGGCTGTATGAGCTCTTTGTCCCGCACACCCACGATTCCGCCGATTCAATCGATGATGCCCTCGAGTCGAGTACGCAGGGCGTCCGGGCACTGAAGATCAGCCTTTTCATGCTCCTGGGCACCACGGTCCTGCAGTTTCTTGTGGTCCTCATCAGCGGCTCCGTCGCATTGCTGGCCGACACAATCCACAACTTCTCGGACGCGCTCACCGCAGTGCCATTGTGGATCGCATTCATACTGGGACGTCGTGCGGCAACCCGTCGCTACACCTATGGATACGGGCGGGCGGAGGATCTTGCCGGGCTGTTCATTGTCGGCGTCGTAGCGCTTTCAGCAGTGGTCGCCGCATGGCAATCCATCGATCGCCTTTTCCATCCCCAACCCCTGCACAATCTGTGGTGGGTTCTTGCGGCCGGAATCATAGGCTTTGCGGGCAATGAAATTGTGGCCGTCTACAGGATCAGGGTCGGCCGGCAGATCGGGTCAGCTGCACTGGTTGCCGACGGCGTGCATGCGCGCATTGACGGATTCACCTCCCTCGCAGTGGTGCTTGGAGCCGGCGGCGTTCTGCTCGGTTTCCCTTTGGCGGACCCGATTGTCGGCCTGCTGATTTCGGCCGCCATCATCGTCCTGCTTTGGGGAACGGTTCGCAGCATCGGACGACGCCTGATGGACGGTATAGAACCCGAGGTGCTGGACAGCGCCCAGGCGGCGTTGGAAATGACACCCGGTGTATTCTCGGTGCCAAAACTGCAACTGCGTTGGGTCGGCCATCGCCTGCAGGGCGCCACGACTATCGTCGTCGCCGACGCGCCGCTGTCAGCGATTGAAGAAACTGTCGGCGAGGCCAGGCACCGGCTTGAACACGCGCTCCCCAAGCTCGACGACATGGTGATACAGACCGTTACGGACGCTTGCCGCTGATCGACCGGATCCAGTTCCCAACCGCTCCCCAGCCGCTGCGGTTATGATGGCCCACTGAACCTTATGTTGAGCCACTGACCCGATCTTGAGCCAACGAACCGGACCCGCCGGCCGCCCGAGATCCACGAAAGAAGATGCCCATGAGCCAGCAAGCGATTCTGGCGAAGCCTCGCCGAAACGTGGAGATGGTGCTGCTGGTGTTGGCACTTGGCGTCGGCATTGGGGCCCTTGCAATGACCAGTGTCGACAAGAAGGAAGCCCTCGACGTTGGATTCTGGCTTCAGGCCGCTACGTTGACGGCGCTGGCGGGGATCTTCCACGTCGTCCTGCGGTTCAAGGCAAGGTATGCGGATCCCGTGATCCTCCCGATTGTGGTGGCTTTGAACGGCCTCGGCATCGCCATGATCCGACGCTTGGATGCCTCAAACGGTACGACTGCCGGGGCTAATCAGCTCACATGGACGATCGTTTCGGTCCTGGTCGCGGCCGCCGTTTTGTGGTTATTGAAGGACCACCGGCTTTTGCGCCGTTACACCTTCATTGCACTTGCGGTCAGCGCCGCCCTCCTTATCCTTCCCCTCGTGCCCGGCATTTCGGCCGGCGACATCAACGGCGCGAATGTCTGGATACGCCTCGGTTCACTGCAGTTCCAGCCCGGCGAGATCGTGAAGATTACGCTGGCCGTCTTCTTCGCGGGCTACTTGTCCTCCAACCGGGACTTGATCCTGCTGGCCGGCAGGAAATTCGGGCGCCTGCAGTTCCCCAGGATCAAGGACACCGGGCCCATGATCACCGCGTGGGCCGCGAGCGTGGGCGTACTGGTTTTCCAGCACGACCTCGGCATGTCCATACTGCTGTTCGGCCTATTTATCGTGATGATCTACGTTGCCACAAGCCGGGCCAGCTGGCTGGTCCTCGGCGTCGTGCTCATGCTTTTGGGCGGATACGCCGCAGCAAAGATTTTTTCCCATGTCGGCTTGCGCATTGACGCGTGGATCAACGCTTTCGACCCCCAGGTCTTCACCCGATTCCCCGGAGGCAGCGCCCAGATTGTCCAGGGCCTCTTCGGGATGGCCGACGGCGGCCTGATCGGCAAGGGCCTCGGGCTCGGGAGCCCTGACCTGGTGCCTTTCGCGAACAGCGACATGATCATCGCTTCCCTTGGTGAAGAAATCGGCCTGATCGGGCTGTTCGCGATCGTTCTCCTCTATTTGCTCCTTTTCACGAGAGGGTTCCGGGCCGCCCTGGGCATCCGGGATGCTTTCGGGAAGCTCCTTGCCTGCGGGCTGGCCTTCTCCATGGCCCTTCAGTGCTTCATCATTATCGGCGGCGTCACCCGCCTTATTCCCCTCACGGGGCTCACGACGCCGTTCCTCTCCGCTGGCGGGTCCTCCCTCCTCGCCAACTGGATCATCGTCGCCCTGCTGTTGCGGATCAGCGACGCTGCGCGCAGGCCCCAAACCGTTGCGTCCCAGACCGAACACGTTCCGGTCTGACACCCTTACGGACACCGGTCAGCTACCACGTGGCGAGCGGCCCAAGTGGTCCCCACCGCCACCCTCGCCTCGCAAGGCCCCGCGGCCAGGGAACCCTCCCGGCGTGGGCCCAGCTAGTCCCCACCGCCACCCTCGCCTCGCAAGCTCGGCCAGGGAACCCTGGCGGCGTGGGCCCCGCAGTTGTTGTCGTTTTGTAGCCTCATAACGACAACAACTGCGAGCTAGTTGGGTTAGCCGCGCGCCGGCACCTTAAGTCGAAGTTACGCACTTAACAACAGGCAGCTACCCACAAGTTATCCACAGTTGGGGAAAAACCGTGCCTGCATAGTGGAAAACTCCCGGAACGGCGGGCCTCAAGGGGCAGCAAAGACAACGAACTACAGCGATGTGAGTTATTAACAATGTTGATAACTCTGTTGATACCGCGCTCTTTTGGCTGCGAACACTGAGGTTGTCCACACACCCCCGGATAACCCACTTCTTATCCACATACCCACAGGCGTGTGGGCAAAAGTTATCCACAGGTGTGGACGTTAATCGCCGGAGAAAGGCGCAGCCCCTGCCATCTCGCCCTACAGTGTCCATTCACCATCGAACTACAAGCTTGTAAGTTACGCACACTGTGGATAAGGCCTGTGGAAAACATATCCAAAAGTCTTGACGGACCTGAAAGCGCAGTTCTAAGCTGGCGTTATTCAATGAACTAGTTGATAAACCATCTGCTTGAGTACGGCGGAGGACCCCGAAATCCGCGATCCTCAGGCCCGACCCACCAGGGGAGAAGCATGCCGGGCACGATTGCTGCAGCGGTGCTGGACCCGGAAGACCAGCTCAACAGGGCGTTCATGGCCCTCGCCGATCCTGTCCGCCGCAAGATACTCGCGCGGTTGGCCTTGGGCGATGCCACCGTCAACGAGATCGCCCAGCCCTTCACCGTCACCCTCCAAGCCATCTCCAAGCACCTTCAAGTGCTCGAGGGCGCGGGCCTCATCACAAGGAGCAGGGAAGCGCAGCGCCGTCCCTGCCATTTGAACACCACAGCGCTGGGTCCGTTGGCTGAGTGGATCGAGAACTACCGTCTTCAGGCCGAGGAACGTTTCGCCCGGCTGGACGAACTATTGGCCAGCACAACCGACAAAGACAGTCCCGAAAAGGAGAAGAACAATGAGCACCAACACAACAACCATTGACGTCGCCGCGGGCACGCCGTTCATCGATACGAGCCGCGACTTCGACGCCGCACCCTCGCGTGTGTTCCAGGCTTTCACGGACCCCGAACTCGTCGTCAAATGGCTGGGTCCGCGTCGCCTGGAAATGCGCCTGGAGTCATACGACGCGCGCACGGGCGGCAGCTACCGCTACACGCATGTGGACGAACAAGGCAACGAGTTCGGTTTCCGCGGGGTCTTCCACGAGGTCCAGGAGCCATTGCGGATCATCCAGACCTTTGAGTTCGACGGCGCCCCGGGGCAAGTCACGCTGGATACCACCAGGTTTGAAGACCTCGGAGGCCGCACGCGCGTAGTGCAGCACTCCGTGTTTCCTTCGGTGGAAGCCCGGGACATGGCAGTAGCCAGCGGCATGGATGCGGGCATCAAAGAGTCGATGGACCGCTTGGAGGAACTCCTGGGGTAAAGCCAGGGAGCTGTTAGCCCGCTGTGGCCCGAAGGACGGTAGCGAGGACCAGAATCCCGGCCACCAGGGCCATGCCTGCGGTCTGCAACAGCGCCTGGCGGGGTCCACGCGGAGCAAAGGCAATCACGGCGGCGCACAGGCCACCCGTGATCAGGCCGCCCAAATGGGCCTGCCAGGCAATGCCGGGGACAACGAAGCCAATCACGCCGTTGATGGCAATGAGGATCCACAGCTGCCGGGTGTCTCCGCCGCGCCGGCTTTGAACTACCAACAGTGCGCCAAAGAGGCCGAAGATGGCGCCGGACGCACCTTCCACTCCAGTGGGAGGCAAAACAGGTGTCAGAAGTAGGAAACCGACAGAGCCGCCAATGGCGGACAACAGGTAGACGGCCAGGAAGCGGATGCGCCCCAAGACCGGCTCCAGCACCTGGCCGAAAATCCAGAGCATGTACATGTTGAGCACGATGTGCAGGACAAAGCCCTGGGAATGGACAAAAGCGCTGGTCAGCATCCGCCAGGGTTCGAAGGCCCCGTATTGCGGAGCGGCGTAGACGGACGCAAAAGCGAGTTGATTCTCCACGACACCGCCGGGAATCAACCATTGCAGCACGTACACCAGGGCACACAGCCCGATAAGTATGTACGTCGCCAAAGGACGTCCTGTCGCAATGGCGCCGCCATAGGCGGAACGCACTGCCGGCGTCGAACGCTTCATTTCATTGACGCAGTCAATGCATTGGAACCCGACGGCGGCCGCCCGCTGGCACTCGGGGCATGCGGGACGCCCGCAACGCTGGCACCGCACATAGGAGGGCCTGTCCGGGTGCCTGGGGCACACCGGAATGTCTGCTGACGGCTCTGCCGCCGGGATTCCGTAACTCATATGCTGTTCAGGCTCCGGGGATCAGAGCTGGACAATGTCGATGCTGTTGATGACGACGTCTTCGACGGGGCGATCGCCCATGCCGGTGCGGACAGCCTCGATGGCGTCTACAACTTTCTTGGACTCCTCGTCTGCAACCTCACCGAAGATGGAGTGCTTGCCGAAAAGCCAGTCGGTGTTGACCGTGGTGATGAAGAACTGGGAACCGTTGGTGCCCTTGCCCATCTGGATGCCGGCGTTGGCCATGGCCAGCTTGTAAGGGGCGTTGAAGTTGAGTTCCGGGTGGATCTCGTCGTCGAACTTGTAGCCCGGACCGCCGATACCGCGACCGAGGGGATCGCCGCCCTGGATCATGAAGTCTTTGATGATGCGGTGGAAAATCGTGCCGTTGTACAGCGGGGTACCAGTCTTGTCTTCACCGGTCTCCGGGTGCGTCCAGGACTTTTCGCCGGTGGCCAGGCCAACGAAGTTGGCTACCGTCTTGGGCGCGTGGTTGCCGAAGAGGTCAACCACGATGTCACCGAGGCTCGTGTGGAAAGTTGCTTTTGCGGTTGCGATGGTCATATCGCCATTGTTTCACGCAGGGTCAACGCCGGGGCGGCCAGGAGGGCGGTTCCGCGCTCGGTGAAATCTTCCATGAATCCGCTGGATGAATAGCCGGTGCCGAACAAGCGACGTAGGCTAACAACAAACGAGCATGTTGATCGGGAGGTAGTTGTGAAGAAATCGGACCGGATTGCCCGCGAACTTGAACACACCGTTGTGAATGGTGTCGAAAATGCCAAGGACTGGGCGACACCGCGCGTCGAAGCAGCTGTGAACTGGGCTGTTCCCCGCATCCAGCACGGAATCGACACCGCGTCGCCGAAGCTCCAGGAAGGCCTGAAATCGGCTGCCTACAACCTCGCCGACGGCGTTGCAACCGTCACGCCGAAGCTCCAGGAAGGCCTGGCGAACCTCGCGCCGAAGATCCACGACGTCGTCGAGGACGCCTCACCCAAGATCCAGGAAGCCCTTAACAAAGCCACCCCGGCGCTCAGCCACGCGCGGGACAAAGTTGTTGAGGAGTACTTGCCCAAGCTTTCCGAGCAGCTCGGGCAAGCCTCCGTGGTTGTCCACCAGGCCCTCGAGAATGCACCCGCGCAGGTGGACGCAGTCGCCCAGAAGCTGGTGGACTCGGGAGTGGTTCACAATCTGCAGGAGCAAGCACAAGCCACAGGGGCCCAGCTGAAAGCCGCGGCCGAGGAAGCGTCCAAAACAGTCTCGAAAGAACTGGCCAAGACCCGGAAGCCCAAAAAGCGCGGTCTCCTGATCTTCACGGTCATTGCAGCAGCTGCCGCGGCCGGCGTCGCCGCATGGAAGGCCAGCCGTCCGGTGGAGGACCCGTGGAAGACCCCGGCCCCGGTAACGCCGTCGCCGGTGCCCGCCGCGGCAGCAGCCGAGAAGGTCGCTGACAAGGCGAACGAGGCCGCCACCAAGGTAGCTGACACGATTGACGACGTGAAACTCAACGTTGCTGAGAAAGCCGAAGCCGTAGCCGAGAAGGCAAAGCACGCAGTCGAGGACGCTACGGACACTGCAGCAAAAGTGGCAACCGACGCCAAGACCGCGGTAAAGAACATCGCCGCCAGCCTCCACAAGGACGAAGCGGCCAAGGACCAGCCGGCCACAGACGAAGCCGGCAAGCACGAGGCCTAGGCAAATAGCCATATTCGCTCCACGTTGAAGGGATCCCGGTTCGCCGGGGTCCCTTCAATTGTTTGGCCACTTGTCACCGGAGGCTTCCTCACGTGACACCGCCCTGATGTTAGATTTATGGGGATGCCAGCCGATAGATCTTTCGTAGATGCAGCCACCAATGCAGCCGTCGCACCCGTGAAGCCGAGCGTTTCAATCATCATCCCGGCGTACAACGAGGAAAGCGTCATACGGCAATGCCTGATCGCGGCCATCTACCAGTCAGTACCTGCGGACGAGATCATCGTCGTTGACAACAAGTCCACGGACCGCACCGCCCAGATCGTCACGCAGATGCAGCAGGAATACCCGGAAAGCCCCATCATGCTGCTGAGCCAGGACAAAGCGCAGGGACTCATCCCCACCCGCAACTTTGGCCTCAATCGAGCCACGTCGGACATCCTCGGCCGGATCGATGCCGACTCCGTCGTTGAACCCGACTGGGTTGAGCAGGTCCAAAAGGCCTTCGCCGATCCCTCGGTGCAGGCGGCCACGGGTCCGGTGGTCTACTACGACATGCCGATGCGTCGATTCGGACTCAAGGCCGACGACAAAATGCGCCAGCTCATGCTTCGGCTTGCGAAGCACCAGTACCACTTCCTTTTTGGATCCAACATGGCGCTTCGCCGCTCCGCATGGGAAACCATCCGGGACGAAACCTGCCTGGATGAAAGGGACGAGATGCACGAGGACATCGATCTCTCCCTGCACCTTGCCGACCACGATCTCAGGGTGCAGTACTGGCCGCAGATGGTCTCTGGCATGTCTGCCCGCCGGCTCGAAGATTCACCGCGCGACTACCGCTATTACGTGACCCGCTTCGACCGCACCTACAAGGCACACAACGTCAAGAAGATGGCCCTGAAGGCTCCCATGGTGGTGTTCTTCTCGGTCTACTTCCCGGCCAAGCTTCTGCGGGCCATCCACACGGCCAATGCCGGCCAAGGCGTCCGCCGAGGCGGCCTCTAGCCACTCAGTCAGTGCCGAGTTCGGCGATCTTGCCCTCGGCGTCGCCCTTGCCGCTCCGCTGACCGGCGACGACGACGGCGAGTCCAACCAGGATCAAGGCGAGTCCCGCATAGGTACCGGCCGGCAAGGTCTCGTGCAGGAAGACGGCAGCGAGAATGGCTGCGCCCGGAATCTCCAGCAGGATGATCATGGACACCAGGAGCGGGCTCATGGTCGCCAGGAGATGGTTGAAGGCGGTGTGGCCCACCAGTTGGGCACACACGGTGATGGCCACGATCCCCAGCCAGCCGCCGGCGTCGAACCCTACAAGCGGCTGGCCGCCCGTGATGGCGAGCACAGCGACGATGGCCGCACAGATCCCGTAGCAAAGCGTCGTATATGTTCCAATGCCCATGCTCTGGCGGGCTTTGCCTCCGGCCAAGGTATATAGGCCGGCCAGGGCGCCTCCGGCGAGGGCCAGGATGTCACCAAGAAAGGCTTTCGGGGAGGATCCCATATCGAAGCCCGTGATGGCGGCTACGCCGCCCAGCGCGATACCCAGGCCCACGAGGACCGGCCAGCGGTGCTTTGTGCCGCGGAGGAGCTGGAAAACGGCGATCCAGGCGGACTGCAGGCACACCAGGGCGGTAGCGGCCGCGACAGAGGTGAGTTGGAGCGCGGTGATGAAGCACGCGAAGTGGAAGGCCAGTGCCACTGCTGCAACAGCGGACCAGGTGAACTCGTTCCGGGTGATCTTGCGGAACTGGCGCGGCTCGCGGATCAGGACCGGCGAGGCCATGACGACCGCGGCGATCGCGTTGCGCCAAAAGGCGATAGCGAGTGCCGTGACGGAAGTAGCTCCAAGCGTTCCGGCGATGAGGGGTCCGGATGACGCGACGCCGAGCACACCCAAAGCAGCAACAATGAAGTTCACATTTCAACCTTAGTGGGGCGGTTAACGCAAAGAGTCCCGGTCATTTCTGACCGGGACTCTTTCCTATGGTGGAGGCACGGGGACTCGAACCCCGAACCCCCTGCTTGCAAAGCAGGTGCGCTACCAATTGCGCCATGCCCCCATAAGAAGCAACCCGTCCATACTACCCTAGTTCCTTCGATGGTTTTCGCCATCTCCAGGCTGGGCGCCTTTCGCTAGTCAACCGTGTCGGTTGCCTTGCTCCAGACTGTCTTCTGGGCTTCGGATTCCTGCACTTTTTTGTAGAGCAGGACGCCTGCGATCGCAGCTGCAACTACGAGCAACTTCTTCACATGCACCCCGTTCCGGTTCAGTTTCCTGAACCTTTAACAAAACCTGTGCAGGTTCCGTGGGCGTACCAGGACTTGAACCTGGGACCTCTTCGTTATCAGCGAAGCGCTCTAACCGCCTGAGCTATACGCCCCGATACCTCTTCGGGCCGAGACATGACTTTACAGCACATCCCGGCCCGATCTCAAATCGAGGTATTTTCACCACTGTTTTCCAGCAGTTTCCCCCAATTTCCGACCGACTGGGTCAGTCGTCGGTGAGGGTCACGCCAATGCCGCCCACGAGTGTTGCGGCAATGTTATAAAGCACGGCGCTCAGCATGGACAAAGCAGTCAGTAGAACAACATTCACCACGGCAATGATGGTTGCGAAGGAGGCAACCTGTCCGAGGGATGCGACCTTCTTGAGTTCGAATCCGCCGCTTTCCGAGCCCGCCAGGGTGCCGAGAAGGCTGTCCACCTGGTTGAAAATGCCGGTGAGGTCCAGAACGGTCCAAAGCACGATTGCGGCAATCACAGTCACGATGCCCAAGGCAACGGACAACAGGAATGCCATCTTCAGGACAGACCACGGATCAACCTTGCTGACGAGCAGGCGCGCGCGGCGAACTTTCGCCTTAGGTGCCGGCTTCACGAGTCCGGGGGCCCCGGCGGCGGGCCGCTGCTGGCCCTGCACGGGGCGCTGGCCGGGCGCGGCGGGACGCTGACCCGCCGGGCGCTGGGTTCCCGCGGTTCCCGCGGGACGCTGGCCAGGAACGGCGGGACGCTGACCGGGAACCGCCGGGCGCTGGCCTGGGACCCTTTCCGCGCCAGTTCCTGCCCCACCCGACGCGGATGCCGCAGGGCGCTGCTGGGGACGGGCCGGTGCGTCTACCCGTGGAGTAGCCGACGGCTGCCGCAATCCTCCAGGGACACCCGTGCTTGGCTTGGGATATGAGTCCGAATTGCTCACTCGTTACCTCCGGTATTGTCTTCGTTCAGCTCGACGCCGGACCCATTACCGGATCCTGCGGCCGATCCCGATTCGGCCGTCGCGGTCGCCTGATCGGCACCGCCGTTTGCAGCCAACGTTACGTCATCGTCCGCCTCGGACGTTCCTCCGGCGGGATTTTCGACGCTATTGACGCTTGAGGCGTCGTCGGTGCTGTCGCCCTGATCGTCGTCGGAGTCCTCGAGGCCGCGTTCGCTGTTGCGGGCCACCTCGATGATGCGGTCGTTCTTGTCAGGCTTCGCAAAGATGACGCCCATCGTGTCACGGCCTTTCGCAGGCACACCGGCCACGGCGGAGCGGACAATTTTTCCACCCTCCATGACCACCAGGACTTCGTCTTCTTCGTTGACGATCAACGCACCAACAAGGTCGCCTCGCTCTTCCTGAAGCTTGGCCACCTTGATGCCCAGGCCGCCACGTCCCTGGAGCCGGTACTCCTCGACGGCGGTGCGCTTGGCGTACCCGCCTTCGGTCACCACGAACACGAACGAACCGTCCTGGACCACGTCGGCCGCGAGGAGTTCGTCGTCTTCGCGGAACTTCATGCCGGTCACACCCGAGGTGGCGCGACCCATGGGGCGCAATGCCTCGTCGGTGGCCGTGAAGCGGATCGACTGGCCCTTGCGGGAAACCAGGAGGAGATCGTCCGTTTCGGACACAAGCTGCGCCGAGACAAGCTCGTCCTCATCCCGAAGGTTGATGGCGATGACGCCGGCCGTGCGGTTGGTGTCGTAGTCTTCCAGGCGCGTCTTCTTCACAAGGCCGTTCTTGGTGGCGAGCACCAGGTACGGGGCTTGCTCGTAGTCGCGCAAGTCGAGGACCTGGGCGATGTGCTCGTCCGGCTGGAAGGCCAACAGGTTTGCCACGTGCTGTCCCTTGGCGTCGCGGCCGGCCTCGGCAAGCTCGTATGCCTTGGCCCGGTACACGCGGCCTAGGTTGGTGAAGAACAGCAACCAGTGGTGCGTCGTTGTGACGAAGAAGTGCTCCACGACGTCGTCGCCGCGAAGCTGGGCACCCTTGACCCCCTTGCCGCCCCGCTGCTGCGAACGATAGTTGTCGCTGCGCGTGCGCTTGACGTATCCGCCGCGGGTGATGGTGACCACCACTTCTTCCTCGGGGATGAGGTCTTCCATGGACATGTCGCCGTCGAAGCCCATGAGGATGTGGGTCCGGCGGTCATCACCGTGCTTCGCCACGATCTCGGCCAGTTCCTGGCTGATGATGTCGCGTTGGCGCTGTTCGGAGGCCAGGATCGAGTTGAATTCCGTGATCATGGCTTCAAGCTCGGCGTGCCTGTCCTGGATCTTCTGCCGTTCCAATGCGGCGAGCCGGCGGAGCTGCATGTCGAGGATGGCGCGGGCCTGGAGCTCGTCGATCTCCAGCAGACCCATCAGGCCGTCGCGGGCAGCCTCCGTGGTGTTGGAGGCCCGGATGAGTGCAATGACCTCATCCAGCATGTCCAGCGCCTTGAGCAGGGCGCGCAGGATGTGCGCCTCTTCCTCGGCCTTGCGCAGGCGGTAGCGGGTCCGGCGGACAATGACGCTCATCTGGTGGGCCACCCAGTGCCGGATGAAGGCGTCCAGGCTCAGCGTGCGGGGTACGCCGTCGACAATTGCCAGCATGTTGGCGCCGAAATTGTCCTGAAGCTGGGTGTGCTTGTAGAGGTTGTTGAGCACAACCTTCGCCACGGCGTCGCGCTTGAGCACGATTACGAGCCTCTGGCCTGTGCGGCCGGACGTCTCGTCGCGGAGGTCCGCGATGCCCTGGATCTTGCCGTCCTTGACCAGTTCGGCGATCTTGATGGCCAGGTTGTCCGGGTTTGCCTGGTACGGAAGTTCGGTGACCACGAGGCATGTGCGGCCCTGGAGTTCCTCGACGTTTACCACCGCGCGCATGGTGATGGAGCCGCGGCCAGTCCGGTACGCGTCCTCGATGCCCTTGTGACCGAGGATAGTGGCGCCGGTCGGGAAGTCCGGGCCCTTGATGCGTACAAGCAACGCCTCGAGCAGCTCTTCGCGGCTGGCTGTCGGGTTGGCCAGGTACCACTGCACGCCATCGGCAACTTCGCGGAGGTTGTGCGGCGGGATGTTAGTGGCCATGCCGACGGCGATGCCGGAGGAACCGTTGACCAGCAGGTTCGGGAAACGCGCCGGCAGGATGGTGGGTTCCTGGTTCTTGCCGTCGTAGTTGTCCTGGAAGTCGACGGTTTCCTCGTCGATGTCGCGGACCATCTCCATGGCCAGCTGGGCCATCTTGGTTTCGGTGTAACGCGGAGCCGCGGCGCCGTCGTTGCCCGGGGAGCCGAAGTTACCCTGCCCAAGAGCGAGCGGATAGCGCATCGTCCAGTCCTGGATGAGGCGGACCAAGGCATCGTAGATCGCGGTGTCACCGTGCGGGTGGTATTGGCCCATGACCTCGCCCACCACGCGGGCGCATTTGTTGAACGAGCGGTCCGGGCGGTAACCGCCGTCGAACATCGCGTAGAGCACTCGGCGGTGGACAGGCTTCAGGCCGTCGCGGACGTCCGGAAGCGCACGGCCAACGATCACGGCCATGGCATAGTCCAGGTAGGAACGCTGCATTTCCGTCTGCAGGTCCACCTGGTCCACGCGGTCAGTCAGCACGTCGCCCTCAAGTACGGGTTCCGGAATGCCGGCCGACTCGGCGGGAACCTCAGGTGTTTCTTCACTCATGGTTTATGATTTCCGTTTCAGGTATATGTCAGTACTGGAATATTCCTAGGGGCTTTTGAAGTCTCTAGATATCCAGGAACCTGACGTCCTTGGCGTTCTGCTGAATGAAGTTCCGGCGCGACTCCACGTCCTCACCCATCAGCACGGAGAAGGTCTGGTCCGCCGCCAGGGCATCGTCCATGGTGACCTGCAGGAGCGTGCGGTGGTCCGGGTCCATGGTGGTGTCCCAGAGTTCGGTGTAGTCCATTTCGCCGAGGCCCTTGTAGCGCTGGATGCCGTTGTCCTTCGGGATCCGGCGGCCGGCGGCCTGGCCGGAGACCAGCTTGGCGTCTCGTTCACGGTCGCTGTAGACGTAGTCGTGAGGGGCGTTCGACCATTTGATGCGGTACAGCGGCGGCTGGGCCAGATAGACATAGCCGTTCTCGATCAGCGGACGCATGTAGCGGAACAGCAACGTCATCAGCAGCGTCGTGATGTGCTGGCCGTCCACGTCGGCATCGGCCATCAGGACGATCTTGTGGTACCGCAGCTTGGAGATGTCGAAGTCCTCGCCGATGCCCGTGCCGAAGGCCGTGATCATGGACTGGACTTCATTGTTGCCGAGCGCCTTGTCCAGGCGGGCGCGCTCGACGTTCAGGATCTTTCCGCGCAACGGCAGGATGGCCTGGGTCTCGGGGTTGCGTCCACGCTTGGCCGAACCCCCGGCGGAGTCACCCTCCACGAGGTAGACCTCGCAGCGCGCGGGATCCTTCGAGGAGCAGTCGGACAGCTTGCCCGGCATACCGAAGGATTCCAACGGGCTCTTGCGACGTGCGTTGTCGCGGGCTTTGCGCGCGGCCATACGGGCCTGTGCCGCCTGGACAGCTTTGCGGATGACGTCTCGCGCCGGGCCCGGGTTTCGTTCCAGCCAGTCGCCAAGCTGGTCGGTGACCACCCGTTGGACGAAGCCCTTGACCTCGGAGTTACCCAGTTTGGTCTTGGTCTGGCCCTCGAACTGCGGTTCCGACAATTTCACGGAGATGACGGCTGTGAGGCCCTCCCGGATGTCGTCACCGGTCAGGTTGTCATCCTTTTCCTTGATGATGGTCTTCTCGCGCGCGTAGCGGTTGATGAGTGAGGTCATCGCGGCACGGAAACCTTCTTCGTGGGTGCCGCCCTCGTGGGTGTTGATGGTGTTGGCGTACGTGTGGACGCTCTCGGAATAGGCCGTGGTCCACTGCATCGCGACCTCGACGGCGATGTGCCGCTCAGTGTCCTCGGTTTCGAAGGCGATGACGTCCTCGTGGACGACGTCCACCTTCTTGTTCGAGTTGAGATGCTTCACGTAGTCGAGCAGGCCGTCGTCGTATTGATAAACGACGGTGCGGTGTTCGGCCGCCACTTCGCCTTCAGTCGCCACCGCGTCAAGATCCAGGTCGTCGTCGCCTGCTCCTGCGACGGGACGCTCGTCCGTGAGGGTGATGCGCAGGCCCTTGTTGAGGAAGGCCATCTGCTGGAACCGGGCGCGGAGGGTTTCGAAATCGAAATCGGTGCTCTCGAAGATGGTGCCGTCCGGGTAGAACGTCTGGGACGTTCCGGTCTGGTCCGTTGCTTCGCCCTGGACGAGTCCACCCTGCGGCTTGCCGCCGTCGGCGAAGCTCATCCGCCAAACGTGGCCCTGGCGACGCACCTCGGTGTCAACCCTGCGCGAAAGCGCGTTGACAACGGAAATACCGACGCCGTGAAGGCCACCGGATACGGCATAGCCGCTGCCGCCGAACTTGCCGCCCGCGTGCAGGATGGTCATGACAACTTCGACCGTTGGCTTCTTCTCCGTGGGGTGCATGTCCACCGGGATGCCGCGGCCATCGTCCACGACCTTCACGCCGCCATCGGCCTGCAGAGTCACCTCGATGTGGCTGCAGTATCCGGCAAGCGCCTCGTCCACCGAGTTGTCCACCACTTCGTACACCAAGTGGTGGAGGCCGCGCGGGCCTGTGGATCCGATGTACATACCCGGGCGCTTACGCACCGCTTCGAGACCTTCAAGAACGGTAATGTCGCTCGCACCGTACTCCTTGGACCCCGAGGGGGTGTCAGGCTTATGGGCGTTCTCCTTCGCGGGATCTACTGCCAAGGTCTCTGCATTGTCGTTAGCCACAGGCGCTTTCGACTCCTCCGTGTTCGATGGTCGCCGGCCGTCACCGCACCAAGGAAGCACGTCCGTCAGGACACACCACAGGGATACGGCAGCCGCCAACAGGGACGTCACTGCTAACGCCGGCTACTTCGTCAATGGCGGATCCGCTTATACAAGTGCTGTTCAGCAGAGCCAATCAACGTTCACCGGCGCCCAGTTGTCTATGCCGATTCTATCGTGACTGGGCGCAGTTCCTTGCAAAACCCGGCCCTTATGCTCAGGAAAGTAGCTCTGGGAGGCCGCTGGCCCCATCTGCAAGCCGCCAAAAGAGCACCCTCTAGGGAGCTGTACGGTCCGGGGAGGTTTCTCGCCCCTGTGCGCCGTTCAAGCAAATGCGCCAATATGGGCGCGGGGGAAGTTACCCGTAGGTATCCCGAGGGCCCCGCCCATTGACGCTTCGGCCGCCCTTCCGCCAACTCGGTGCAGTGGGGGCGAGCACCTGAATGGAGGTCACCACTCCGTCTCCGAGTTCCTTTCGGAACATGTCCAGGAGGCTTGTACTCAGGAGCCTGAGCTGCGTTGCCCACGCCGTGGAATCGCAGCGGACATGGAGCGTGGTGTCGGTGAAGCTCTCCGGAGTGCAATGCGCGGAGATCTCCGGTCCTACCAAGGCATCCCATTCGGCCATCACGGAACCGACAGCTACTGGAGACGTCCAGCCGCGTTCAGCCACGAGCCTCCCGACGACTTTCCCCAAGCCAAGCGGATCCCGGCCGCTGCCGTGGAATTGGCTGAATCCGCGGGTGTCGCGGACGCCCTTGCGTTTGGAAGCGGCGCCCGTCCGCGGGGCAGCGCGGCGGATTTCGCCACGTGCTGCGGCCGCTTCGCGCATCCGGTTCAAAGCTGATTGGGCAGCGTCGATCTCGTCAGGGTCCCTGCCCGGCTGGCGTCCGCCGGGGCTATCCTTCTCCATCAATGCCTCCGGGCACAACCTTCACGCGCCGCCCCGCCAGTTCCTCGGGAATGTCGGCGTCGACGGCGGCCGTCACCAGCACCTGTTCGGCACCGGCCACTATTGCAGCCAGTTTACGCCTGCGCTGCACGTCCAGTTCAGCGAACACATCGTCGAGGATGAGGATCGGAGCAGAACCGCCGGTTCGGGTGTCATCGAGCATGACGTAGTAGGAGGCCAAGCGCAGGGAGAGGCACATGGACCATGTTTCGCCATGGGAGGCATAGCCCTTGGCCGGAGCTTGGCCCAGAACCAGCTCGAGTTCGTCGCGGTGGGGTCCGACCAGGGAGATCCCGCGCTCCAACTCCTTCCGGCGCGAGGCCGCGAAAGCCTGGACATAGCGCTCGGTGAGTTGTTCCACGGACAATGTGCGGAGGTCCTCAACCCCCTCCGAACCTTCCGCGAGACCCTCGGCGGGACCGCCGTCGTCGTCCAACACGCCCTGGATGGTAGATCGATAGACCGCGCCCGCTTCCTTCGATCCGTCGGTCAGCTGGGCGTATGCGCTCTTGAGGTGGGGTCGAAGCAGTTCCACGAGTTCCAGCCGTGCATGCAGGAGCTCGGCACCGGCCCGCGCCATGTGCTGGTCCCACACATCGAGCGTTGCTTCGTGGCCCGAGGTGAATTTCCCGGTGCGGGCAGATTTCAACAAAGCGTTGCGCTGTTTGAGCACGCGGTCGTAGTCGCTGCGGGTGGCCGCGTGCACCGGCATGAGGCTGACCAGCAGTTCGTCCATGAAGCGCCTGCGGTTGGACGGATCACCCTTGACCAAGGCAAGGTCTTCCGGGGCGAAAAGCACCGTCTGGCAAATGCCCAGGATGTCGCGGGCGCGCACAGGATTTCCGCGGTTGATCCGGCCGCGGTTGGCACGGCCGGCGTTGATCTCGAGTTCGACCACGGTCGATTGTTCACCGCGAACAAGCTTCGCCCGGATCAAGGCGCGCTCCGTGCCGAAGCGCAGGAGGGGCGCATCCGTACTCACGCGGTGCGAACTCAAGGTGGCCAGGTATCCGATGGCCTCCATGAGGTTCGTCTTGCCGATGCCGTTGGACCCCACCAGGACCGTCACACCGGGACCGAGCTTGAGGTCAACCTGCGCGTAGCTGCGGAAATCGGTCAGCGAAAGATGTTCGAGGTACACGCGTACTGCTGGTGGGCCGGGGCCTAGTTGGCCGGACGGGTGGCGTGGCCGCCGAATTGGTTGCGCAGCGCAGACACCATCTTCATGGCCGGGGAGTTGTCTTCACGCGAGGAGAAACGGGCGAAGAGCGCAGCGGTGATTGCCGGCGCAGGGATCGCGTTGGCAATGGCTTCTTCAACGGTCCAGCGGCCTTCACCGGAGTCCTCGACGTAGTCTCCGATGGAGGCCAGTCCCGGATCTTCGTCCAAGGCTTTGACCATGAGGTCCAGTAGCCAAGAACGGACAACGGTGCCTTTTTGCCACGCACGGAAGGTGCCGGGAAGGTCTTTGATGATGTCCTTGGCGGCGAGCAGTTCGTAGCCCTCGGCGTAGGCCTGCATCAGGCCGTATTCGATCCCGTTGTGGACCATCTTGGCGTAGTGGCCTGCTCCGACGCCGCCGACGTGGACGAAGCTGTCGGCGCGATCGCCTTCGGGACGGAGTGCGTCGAATACCGGCATGGCGAGTTCGATGTCTTCATCCGCGCCGCCTGCCATGAGTCCGTAGCCGTTTTGCAAGCCCCAGACGCCTCCTGAAACACCGCAATCGGCGAAGCGGATGTCCTTGGAGGCCAGGAAAGTGGCGTGTTTTTGGTCTTCAGTGAAGCGTGAGTTGCCGCCGTCGATCACCATGTCCCCGGCGGAAAGCTTCTCGCCGAGTTCGCTGATCACGGCATCGGTGATCTCGCCGGAGGGAACCATGACCCACACCAGGCGCGGCGCCGGAAGGGCAGCGATCAGTTCGTCAACGGACGCGACGTCGGCGATGTCCTGATTGCGGTCGAAGCCAGTGACCTCGATTCCGCCCTTCCGCATGCGTTCGCGCATGTTGAAACCCATTTTTCCAAGGCCGATCAGTCCGATGTGCACGGGGTGAACTCTTTCCTGCGTTGGTGGTTTTGGTCTTGACCCGACTGACTCGCATTTGTTGTCGTTTTGGGCGCCCAGAACGACAACTAATGCGAGCTAGTTGGGGAGGCGGACAGGCATCACGAGGTAGCGGTAGTCGCCTTTGTCATCACCGTCGGCGTCAACTTGGGCGGTGATCATGGCCGGCTTCGGTGCCGTGGTGAAGGAGAAGCGCACGAACTTCGTCTCGATCACGCTCAGGCCTTCCACCAGGTAGTGCGGGTTGAACGCTACCGTGATGTCTTCGCCGCTGAGCTGGGCTTCCAGTTCCTCGGAGGCCTGCGCGTCCTCGCCGGTACCGGCGTCGAGACTCAGCTGGCCCTGCGTGAACGCCAGGCGAACCGGGGTGTTCCGTTCGGCCACCAAGGACACGCGGCGAACGGCTTCAACGAGTTCCTGCGTTTGGACCGTTGCGTGGATCGGCGTGGAATCCGGGAACAAGGACCGAATCTTGGGGTAGTCGCCGTCAACGAGCAATGAAGTGGTGGTGCGCCCGCCGCTTTCGAAGCCAATCAGGCGGCTGTCGTCGTCGGCGAGGGCGAGATGGATGTCACCGCTGCCGCCGAGAGTCTTGGCTACCTCGTTGAGGGTCTTGGATTTCACCAAGGCACTCGTGGAAATTCCCGGGGTGACGGGCTTCCACGGTACTTCCCTCATGGCGAGGCGGTACCGGTCCGTGGCGAGGAGGGTGATCATGTCATCCTCGATCTCCATCCGGACACCGGTGAGGATCGGCAGGGTGTCATCCCTGCTGGCGGCGATGATGACCTGCGAAACGGCCTGGGCGAAGGCGTCGCCGGGCAGGGTTCCGCTGATGGCGGGAAGCGCCGGAAGCGGCGGATATTCGGATTCCGGCATCGTGGCGAGATGGAAGCTGCTTCGACGGCATGTGAGGGTGACCTTGCTGCCATCGGTTTCGATGTCGACGGGAGCCGAGGGCAGGCTGCGGCAGATATCGGCCAGGAGCCGTCCGGAAACCAGGATGGTTCCTTCGGTGGTGATGTCAGCTGGAATCTCGAGACGGGCGGAGGTCTCGTAATCGAAGCTCGAGAGGCTCACTGTTCCGGCTTCCGCCTTGAGCAGGAGACCTGAGAGTACCGGGACGGGCGGCCGCGGAGACAAGGACCGGGCTGTCCATGTGACGGCTTCTGCCAGGACATCCCGCTCGACTCTGAACTTCACGGAAGGGTGCCGCCTTTCATTGCTGCTGCCAGTGTTCCACCGGAAACTCCCCCAGGAGCCCCGAAAACCAGCGCCCGGAACCCTAACGCTGCATGGTCCGCACTGAGCGAACTACAAAGCAGCGCCAAGGATGGACGCGATGCAGACAGCTTAGCCGGAACTTCGGGCATTAACCCATCCCCGGCCTGCTGGCTTGTGGTTCGAAGCAGCCGCGGGCTGCGTCGGTGGGTGGGCGGAAGGAGATTGTTATTTGAGGGAATTCATTTTTTTGGGATTAGTAGTGTTAATAACCCCTGTGGAAACTGTGGATAACCGTCCCTGGACCCGCAGTTCCGCGGTTAAGGCCTGTTCACGATATGTGGGTGACAGGGGTTTTAAACAGGGTGTGGACGTGGATAACCCCCAGGGCCGTTTTTAACGATCCACAGACGGCTTAAGGGTTTTAAGCCCATTAACCGCGCTTGTCCCCTTAAGTATCCACAGGCTTATCCACATGTGCGTGTTAATAAGGTATGTAGTACCTCGAGCGAGCCGGCTCAGGAATCGCGTTGCTGCTGCTTGATGCGGTTGGTCAGCTCAGTCACCTGGTTGTAGATCACACGGCGCTCGGCCATCAGTTCGCGAATCTTGCGATCTGCGTGGATCACTGTGGTGTGGTCGCGGCCGCCAAGCTCCTGGCCGATCTTCGGCAGGGACATGTCGGTGAGCTCGCGGCACAAGTACATGGCGATCTGCCGTGCGGTCACCAAGGTGCGCGTCCGGGACTTGCTGCAAAGCTCTTCCATGCTGAGCTTGAAGTACTCGGCCGTCTGCTTCAGGATCTGGTCGGCCGTGATCTCCTGGGCGCCATCGTCGGTGATCAGGTCCTTCAGCACCATTTCGGCGAGGGCCACATCCACGGGCTGGCGGTTGAGGCTGGCGAAGGCAGTGACGCGGATCAGCGCGCCTTCGAGCTCGCGGATGTTGCTGGAGATCTTGGAAGCGATGTACTCCAAGGCGTCGTCAGGTGCGGACAGTCCCTCGCTCTGGGCCTTCTTGCGGAGGATCGCAATACGGGTTTCGAGTTCCGGCGGCTGGATATCGGTCAGCAGGCCCCACTCGAAGCGGGACTTCATGCGGTCCTCGAAGCCGGCAAGCTGCTTGGGCGGGAGGTCCGAGGTGATGACCACTTGCTTGTTGTTGTTGTGCAGTGCGTTGAAGGTGTGGAAGAACTCTTCGAGCGTCCGGTCCTTGCCAGCCAGGAACTGGATGTCATCGATCAGGAGCACGTCGACGTTGCGGTACGTGGTCTTGAAGCTGGCGCCTTCGTCGTCCCGGATGGAGTTGATGAAGTCGTTGGTGAACTCTTCGGAATTCACGTAGCGCACCCGGATGCCGCTGTAGAGCCGGCGGGCGTAGTGGCCGATCGCGTGCAGCAAGTGCGTCTTGCCGAGTCCGGAGTCACCGTAGATGAACAGCGGGTTGTAGGCCTTTGCCGGTGCTTCCGCGACCGCGACGGCGGCAGCATGGGCGAAGCGGTTGGAAGAGCCGATGACGAAGGTGTCAAAGACGTACTTCGGGTTGAGCCGGCCGAATTCGTGCGAAGTACTCGGCGGGGTGGGCTGTGGCTTGGATTCCACGGCCAGGTCGTTCACGGAGGAGAGTTCGACGGCGGGGGCCGGCTCTTCGTGGATGGGCACTAGATCCGTGTCGACGTCGATCGCGCACCGGATGTCGTCGGAAAAGACGCTGCGGAGGGCGTCATCGAGGGCGTCCTTGACTTGCGTCTGGAGAACCTCGCGGGTCAACTCGTTGGGTACGGCCACCAGGAGCGTGGAGCCGATCAGGCCCTGTGCCTGGGCAAGGATAACGAAACCACGCTGCCGGGGTGTGACGCGATCGTCTTGTTCCAGCAGGCTCAGCACCCGCCGCCAGGAACTTCCGACCGTGTTGGCGTGGTTGGCTTCGTCTACCGTCATCAATTGGTTCCCTCGAGTGCTTGCTTGCCTGGATTGCGGCAGCCGAAGGTCCAAACCATGAGTGGATTCCGAACCGAATCCACAGGGTTATGCACAGTCCGTGGATAATCGGCTACTGAGACACTCTAGGGGATGGAAACTCCAGAAGATAGCTGGGAAGAGGCTTGTGGATAATTACACGGTTGTGGTTCTGAAACGGGGTCTGTGACCGGCTTCATCCACAGGCTGGGGGTGTACTTAGCCACAGCTGGGGATAGCGGGCACCGAGGCTCCCAGTTTGACCTTGGGGGTCTTTTTGCCCTAACGTTGTGAAGTCCTATGTGTCCGCTTTTTGACCACCCGCACTTCCGGTAAATCCGGCGTTGGGCGGCGGCGGATACTCAATAAACTTAGCGTCGGCCAGTTCTTCCCCTTTTGATCGGGTGGGCGCACCTTTGATCCACTGGAGTAACTAACGTGAGCAAGCGGACTTTTCAGCCGAATAACCGCCGTCGGGCCAAGAAGCATGGCTTCCGCCTTCGTATGCGCACCCGTGCCGGCCGCGCCATCCTGGCCGCCCGTCGTGGCAAGGGCCGCGTCGAACTGTCGGCCTAAATAACTGACTCGTCGGTCAGCCTTCCAAGCGAGTCAATAGGTGCTAGCCACCCGTAACCGTCTGCGGACTTCTACCGACTTTTCAACAACTGTACGTTCCGGCGTCCGCAATGGACGCCGGAACTTAGTGTTATATACGGCACCTATCGGTGCCGGAGAACCGAGCCGCATCGGCTTCATCGTTTCCAAAGCTGTCGGGAACGCTGTGACCAGGAACCTCGTTAAGAGGAGACTGAGAGAAGCAGGTGCTTTGTCCTTGAAAAGGCATGGCACGGGTCTTGCTGTTGTGGTCCGGGCGTTGCCGGCGGCTGCGACGGCGAGCTGGGACCAGCTGCTGACGGATTACAACGCCGCCTTGGCGGCAACCACGAAACGGCTCGGCGGATCCTCTCCGCGGGTTGTTTCGCCCACCCAGGGCACCACAACGGAAGGGACACCGCGTGCATGAGCTGAGCTCCGCCGTCGTCCGCTTCTTTAGAGTCGCTCCGAGGATCCTCGGAACATTTCTGTGGGAGCTGCCGCGCAACGTCCTCATCATCTTGTTGAAGACGTACCGCAAGATCATCTCTCCCTTATACGGCCAGGTATGCCGGTTCTTCCCATCCTGCTCGGCATATGCCCTCGAAGCGGTGACGGTACATGGTGCCGTCAAGGGAAGTTGGCTCGCAGTGCGGCGCCTTGCGCGGTGCCACCCCTGGAACGCCGGCGGCGTGGACCACGTCCCCGCCGGACATCGTCACTGGCCCGAAGGCCAGACGCCCACAATTGTTGTACTGAACAACCCGGACCAGTTCCTGGCTGTGTGGTCTGATGAAGACGGTCGCCGCACAGCGGCCTGAGGAAATAGGGAAAACGTATGGACATCTTTGGAACAATTCTGGCCCCGTTCAAGTGGCTAGTGTCCGCGATCATGCTGGGGTTCCACGACGGGCTGAGTTTCATCGGCCTGCCGCCGGAAAACGGCTGGACCTGGACACTGTCCATCATCGGCCTGGTGCTGGTGATCCGTGCCGCCCTGATCCCTGTCTTCGTCAAGCAAATCAAGGCACAGCGCGGTATGCAGCTGCTTCAGCCCGATCTGAAGAAGATGCAGGCGAAGTACAAGGGGAAGACGGACCAGCTCTCCCGCCAGGCGATGGCGCAGGAACAGATGGCGCTGTACAAGAAGCACGGCACCAACCCGTTCTCCGCTTGTTTGCCCATGCTGATCCAGATGCCGTTCTTCTTCGCGCTGTTCCAGGTGCTTTCCGGTATTACCCAGGCCCGCCAGGCCGGCCAGGGTATTGGAGCCTTGAGCCATGAGCAGGTGGTGCAGTTCGACGAGTCCAGCATCTTCGGCGCTCCCCTGTCCGCGTCCCTGCTTCACGGCGGCCCTGCGGGTACCGACCAGACGGTTGTGTGGATACTCTCCATCGTGATGATCCTGGCCATGACGGCGTCGCAGTTCATCACGCAGAAGCAGATCATGGCCAAGAACATGTCCGAAGAGGCCATGGCCAGCCCGTTCATGCGCCAGCAGAAGATGATGCTGTACATCCTGCCGCTCGTCTTCGGCGTCGGTGGCATCAACTTCCCGATCGGTGTGCTCATCTACTGGACCACTACCAACCTGTGGACCATGGGCCAGCAGTTCTTTGTCATCCGCCGCATGCCGACGCCGGGATCCCCCGCAGCCAAGGCACTTGCTGAGCGTCGCGCCGCCAAGGGCCTGCCGTCCATCCCGCTCCTGGGCGGCAAGAAGGACGCAGACGTCGCTGCCGAGGTGGCCGCCGTCGAGGTCAAGGCACAGCAGCGCATCCAGCCACAACGTAAGAACAGGAAGAAGAAGTAATGTCTGTTGAAAGCACCGAAGAGGCAACGGCCACTGCCGCCGAGGAATTGGCGGAAGCCGCGGAAGAAACTTCCGAAGAGGGCGCTGCTGCCGGTAAGGGCACTTCCGTGAGCCGCCTCGAGGAAGAGGGCGACGTCGCCGCAGACTACCTTGAGGAACTCCTCGACATTGCCGACATCGACGGCGACATCGACATTGAGATCCGCAATGGCCGCACCTACATCTCGATCGCAGCCGAAGACGACTCCGAGGGCCTTGAGAGCCTGGTAGGACGCGACGGTGAAGTGCTCGAAGCCCTTCAGGAACTCGCGCGCTTGTCCGTGCTGTCCGCGACCGAGAACCGCTCCCGCCTGGTGCTCGACATCAACGGTTACCGCAAGGAACGCGCCGGCGATCTGCAGCAGATTGCCGAGGACGCCGTGGCGAAGGTCAAGGAGACCGGCGCCCCTGTGGCACTCGAACCCATGAGCGCCTACGAACGCAAGATTGTGCACGACGCTGTTGCGGACCTCGGTTTCGTCTCCGAGTCCGAGGGCGAAGGCGTCGGCCGCCACATCGTGGTTTCGGCCGAATAACGGATCATGGTTGAAATCACGGCAGCCGAACTGCAGGCGGCAGAGAAGATTTTCGGTGACCGGCTTGGCCTCGCCCAGCGGTACGTAGAACATTTGGCGACATCGGGAACCGAGCGCGGGCTGATTGGCCCGCGCGAGGTTCCCCGCCTATGGAGCCGGCACGTTCTCAATTGCGCCGTCATCGAGTCCGCGATTGCCCACGGAAGCCATGTTGCGGACGTCGGTTCCGGTGCGGGGCTTCCCGGCTTGTGCTTGGCGATTGCACGTCCCGATCTTGAACTCACGCTGATCGAGCCGCTGGAGCGGCGCGTCATTTGGCTTCAGGAAGTGGTGGACGACCTCGGGCTGGGCAACGTCACGGTCATGCGCACCCGCGCCGAGCTCGCAGTGGGCATGGTCGACGCGGACGTTGTCACGGCGAGGGCTGTCTCTGCCCTGTCCAAGCTTGCCGGCTTGACCATTCCTTTGCTTAACGGCAAGGGTGAAGTGGTTGCGATCAAGGGCCGCAGTGCTGCCGAGGAGATTGAGCAAGCAGCAAAAGTGATCCGCAGGCTCGGCGGCGTGGAAACGTCCGTTGTGGTTTGTGGGCAGGAGCTCCTGGAAGAACCCACCACAGTGGTGAGGATCGTCGTTAACAAACAGCGGAAGATCGCTTAGCTTCGGCGCTGTGTCCCGCGTGTCCGCAACTGAGCGGTTAAGCTAGAGAACGGCAGCTAGAGCCGAATGAGAGTGAGAGTGTGACAGTGGGCAGTAGCGAAACCTCCACCCAGCGGATCCCGCCATTTATTTCCTTGGGGTCGGCTCGGGCCATGGCTGCACCCTCGGCGTCTTTTGAATCTGCGCTGATGCGTACGAATTCGGTTGCGAACGCCGCTGTTTCACGTGAAACGCTGATCGTCGGACACGACAACGTCATGGACTCCATCGACGACTCCAGCCCTATCGCGCGGCAGCTCGCCAACGAAACCCGACGGCGCGAGCGCCTGGTGGGACGCGAGCTTCCCAAGCCGGAGAAGACCCGCATTTTCACCGTCTCCAATCAAAAAGGCGGCGTCGGAAAGACCACGACGACGGTCAATATTGCGGCTGCCCTCGCTTCCGCTGGGCTCAACGTCCTGGTGATCGACATCGATCCTCAGGGAAATGCGTCCACCGCGCTGGGTATTGAACACCACGCAGACGTCGACAGCATTTACGATGTGCTGATCAACGACCTTCCGCTGCGTGACGTTGTGGCTCCTTGCCCTGATATTCCGAATCTCATCTGTGCGCCGGCGACCATTCACCTGGCGGGCGCCGAAATCGAACTGGTCTCCCTCGTGGCACGCGAGCAGCGCCTGCGCCGGGCAATCGATGTCTATTCGAAGGAGCGCGCGAAGAACGGTGAAGGTCGCCTGGACTTCATCTTCATCGACTGCCCGCCCAGCCTGGGCCTGCTGACCGTCAACGCCTTCTGCGCGGCCAGCGAGGTACTCATCCCGATCCAGTGTGAGTACTACGCCTTGGAGGGCCTGAGCCAGCTCCTCAAGAACATCGAAATGATCCAGAAGCACCTCAATGCTGATCTGGTCGTTTCCACCATTCTCCTCACCATGTACGACGGCCGCACCAATCTGGCCGCGCAGGTGGCTTCCGAAGTCCGTCAACATTTCCCGAACCAGGTTCTTGGCGCAGTGGTTCCCCGCTCCGTGCGTATCTCGGAGGCTCCGAGCTACCAACAGACGGTAATGACTTACGATCCGTCTTCCAGCGGCGCGTTGTCCTACATGGAAGCCGCCGCGGAAATCGCCGAGCGCTAGACTTCCTTAATCACTGCAATATCCTTGGCGGGCTCTATTCTTGCCATTCCACCGGAGGGACATACTAATGAGCGAAAAGCGACGAGGCCTGGGTAGGGGTCTTGGGGCTCTCATTCCCAGCTCCGCTTCGGCCGGTGCATCGGGCAATGGCGCTCCGGCGTCCCGCCCCGTGGACCTCTTCTTCCCTGAGGCGCGCAAAGCCCCGGAGGCGGTGGATACGCCTGCGGTGCCTGAAACCGAAGTAGCGAAGAGTTCCCCCTCTCGAGGCTCTTCGGCCAAGAGTACGACGGCGGCAAAGACGCCTGCTGCGAAGTCGCCATCCGCGAAGGTCACCACTGATGAAGACCCGTCCGCGTCCGAACCGTCCGCGGCTCCTGCCGCTGCTGCTGGGAAAGCAGTTTCTGAATTCGCTCTGACGGAAGCGTCCGAGGTCCAGCTGGTCGAGGTTCCCGGCGCGCGCTTTGCCGAAATCCCGGTCGGGGACATTCATCCCAACCGCAAGCAGCCCCGCAGCGTCTTCGATGAGGACGACATGGCGGAGCTGGTTCACTCCGTCAAAGAAATAGGCGTTCTCCAGCCAATTGTTGTACGTACTTCAACCGAAAAGGGTGGAGAACCGTATGAGCTGGTGATGGGTGAGCGTCGATGGAGGGCTGTACAGGCCGCCGGGCTCGAAACTATCCCGGCGATTGTCCGCGATACCAACGATGACGACCTCCTCCGTGATGCTTTGCTGGAGAACCTCCACCGGAGCCAACTGAACCCCTTGGAAGAAGCAGCTGCTTACCAGCAGCTCCTGGAAGACTTCGGCACCACACACGAGCAGCTGGCTGATCGAATCGGACGTTCGCGTCCCCAGGTGTCCAACACGCTCCGTCTCCTCAAGCTTCCTCCCTTGGTGCAACGGCGCGTTGCAGCCAGCGTGCTCTCGGCCGGCCACGCTCGTGCGCTGCTCGCTCTCCCGGACGCAGCCGCGATGGAGCGTCTCGCTCAGAAGATTGTCTCCGAGGGTATGTCCGTACGGGCTACCGAGGAAGCAGTCGCGTTGTACCAGGATCCTACGGTGCCGCCCAAGAACAGCATCCCGCGCCCCAATGCACGCCATGAGCGTCTCGACTACCTTGCTTCCTCCCTTTCGGATCGACTCGACACAAACGTCAAGATCACCTTGGGTGCGCGTAAGGGCCGGGTCAGTATTGAGTTCGCGAGCGTTGAAGATCTGAACCGCATCATGGATGTATTGTCGCCCGGGGACGAAGGCTAGTCGCTGGATCTCTACGGAATCGGGGTTTGCTTCTAAAGAGGCAAGCCCCCTTTTTCGTTTAACGGTCGATCGAGGCGGGAATCGACATTCGGAGGATATCCGGCCACGTTTCTCGCGCTGACTGGCGACGATTCGCTCCGCGGATGCCCTCGATGTGCATCCGGGGGCTGTGGATGGCTTTTGCAGCAAACTGGGATCCGTTGCCCTTTCTGCAAACGGGGTCAGGTGACGGCCGCCCTTGCCTGGAATGGAGCAACCCGCCACCCGCTCTTCTCAACGATGCTTCGCTGTAAGACTTTCCGCTGCGTCTTATCCCTCGTACGTGGCGCGCCTTCGCGCCCGCGGGGTCGGCGGCAAGCGATCTTCCCGTTTGGAACGATCGGGGCTGCTGCGGATCTAGTCGGGTGTTTCACGCGAAACGAACAGACTTTAGTGCACAGAAGGCAAGAGTCCGCTTATCGTTGACCGGATGAGCTGCAGTTCGAGTCTCTAGTAGGCGATTGAATACTTGGGCGCCTTCTTCCCTGCATCCCTTTCGCACTGATTGAGAGTTCGCCTCCGCTCCTGGCGTGTTCGAGATATGCACCTTCATGTCTCGCCGCCAGGTTCCTTATGGGCCCATACCCCGGCGTTTCACGTGAAACAACACAGCTTGCCGGCCGTCAGATTGACCGTCACCCGGATCTCCCTCGGCTAGAGCGCAGGGGCTTCGCCAACACTTCGCTGCGGACTCAGGTATCTGCTGTCCTGGATCGATTTGTTCTCTGGCGTTCGGTTCAGCTTCGTCCCCTTCTCTCGTGTTGTACCCGCGCGAGGCGGACTTGTGGACAAGAGCTGAACAACGTCCAGCTGACATGTCGTGCGCGCAGAGATCGCGACCATGCCGATCAACGGCACCCGGTATTTAGGGATGGTTCAGAATGCGGGAGCAGCCAGTTAGGGACTCCTTCCCCGCACAGCAGTGGCCACTGTTTCACGTGGAACAGGAAGAGCACCAGACGGGGCCTCGCATAGCTGGAGTTCGACTAATCCCCGTGAGCTCGTTTGGTTAGGACACTAGTCTGTCAGTGGGCCTGTAGCCAGTGCTTCTGTACTGGATAGCGACTTGCCCTGTTTCACGTGAAACGAAGCGGCGCAGTCTGGGCTGTGGGGTTCAGGGCGAGACACCCAAGGTAATTGGTAGTCGACTCGCAGAACGACGTGAATCTCCAAGACGCGGCTTCGTAGCGTGTCTCACCGGCTGGTGGTTTTCCGCTTTGGTTCTTTCAATTCACCGTCCATAAGGTGATGCTTCGGCATTTCGGCGCCGCCATCTGGCCTGTCAAAGGAGCTGGCGCTCTGGCCTAAAGCCACTGAGCGAAACCTCCAGATGGTGGCGATGGCCCGATGATGCCTTCGCATCCGCCATTCTCGAGCGCCGAACTGACTCCTCTCGGCGCTAGCCTCCCCCTGTGGTGGACTACGATCACACTCAGCGCCAGGCCAGTGGGCTGCGCGCGGAAGGCCAAGAAGTAGTTCTGTTGGGCGCTTGATGCCGGCAATCGCGCGTCCGTTCAGCTTCCTCCTCCAATTCCCCTCCAGCGTGAGGTGGGCTTCAATAGCGCTCTGCTCGCGTCAGGGGCAGGCGGGTGCGCGGCTCACTGTGGCGGTTGGGCACCAATAGGTGCAATGCAGAAAGGTGCTCTGCGAGTCTTGAACGCCGAAGGATCAGGGGCCGGTCACGAGTGTGGGAAGGTCGCGGCGGAGTTGCCTCCGACAGCGCACCGTCACGTGAGGGCTTGTAGTTCTCTTGCCGGAGGTGTCTGTCGCATGCGTCGACGACCGATGACGGCAAGCGTAATGTTCGGATCGAGCGCACGCTGAACCCTCGTGAACTCCCACACATGCGACGCGCGGTCGAGGTCGGCGCTCGGATACCGCTTCCCTGTTTAGATAGAAGGTGAGATTGATACAAGCAAAGTGCCCTCTGGGTATACTGCATCTCGCTCCGGAACAGTAGGCCGGTCCGGTCTGGGTAGACATCAACGTTGTTCCATGCCCGATGCAGGTAAGCAGGCAAGACTGCTCACAAACGTCCCGGCCCGTGGGATGGAAGTCGTCCAATTTGTGCCGCCGGCTCGGGCCGTGACTCAAGGACCGGTAGGGTCAGCGGATCCAGACGTAGCCTCACCGCATTCCCACTGTACGCCTGAACTCGCCGGCTTCGTGGGTAGGAGTGTTCTCGTTGGAGCTGAGACCAGCTTCCACGCCGGGAGTCGGACTGGTGATTCGTGCCCTTGTACTAGTCGCGTGATCGCCGGGAAGGAGTTGAAGGAGCGTCTGCTCCCCCAGGCTCGTAACCAGAGTGCGCCCTCGTGCCTTGAATGTGGTCTTACTGCCTCCGGGCCCAACTCTTACTTGGCAGCGCCTTCGCTGTGACCGTTCTTTCGTTGGCTCACGCGTTCGCGTTACGTGAGTGACGCGAGGCAAGGTGGATGGCCGGCAACCCATGCGGAGGAACAAGTATGTTGTTGAAAGCCCTGGAAGCGGTGGCGCGTGTGAACCTGGACCCGCCACGGCATCCTCGTGCCCGCGCGAATCAGGTGGGTGTGGCTCTGAGCACTGGTTGGTGATGCGCAGTGTTTGTGTCCGCTGGTTCACATGACCATCTGAATTTTGGGGTAGTACGCGGACCGGTCCCTCAGCGCGTCATCGTAGGAACACTGAGTCTGCCCCGGCCACTTCATTCGTAAGATCGGCTGGAGATATTGACGGTCCTAAGGGCTGACGATGACGCAAGATGGAGGCGTCGTGTGGAGCTGGCTCCGTGTACGAAAGTGAAAATTTGCTCCGCCCGCAGGATGTGTACACGTCCTGCACCACGAGAAGCCGCTGTTGAAAAGTCTGAGAGCAGCGGTGGATATCTCTGTGGATAACTTTGTTGATAAGTCTGCCAGGTTGAAGTGTAGACAGCGAGCATCGTCTGGGTCTGTATCTGGCTGGCGGTCATAGTCCCTTGAAGCTCGTGTTCTTCGATGGCTCTGTTTCACGTGAAACAGAGCCATGGTCTTGAAGCTGGCCATTTTCACCCGAATTGGGCCTGATTTTGGGCGGTTGATCGCCCTTTGCGAGCATTTCGGGCCCGCGTTCGATCTGATTTGACCTGCGGAGCTGGATGTCGCCTTGATTCGCACTGATCGCGCCCAATACCCGGGTAGGAGGAGTTGTTCGAACTGACCCATTCATGCGGTGGATATCGCTGTGGATAACTTTGTGCATAACTTCTGACTGAACGGTGGATATCCGGCGCAGGCTCGACGCAGCCGCTGTGGAAGGCCGTCCCATGTTAGGGACTAGTATCGCCACTTTGATCGCCGATCGACGGGACCCCACGGGCTCCCAAGCCTAACGTGACCGGCGTTTTGAGCGGCCGGACATAGTCATGTTTCACGTGAAACGACGTCAGCCGACGGAGAAATTCTCGACCCTCAAAGCGGTACCGAGACGTCTCGGATGCAGGTCTGGGAGTACATCAACATGGGCCTTGGACGAAAGGCTGGTCCGCCGAGTCAGTGTCCAGCCACGGGACCAGCGAGTAGTCGCGCCCGCCTTCGATCTAGATCGAAGGCACGGACGCTTGTCCTGAGTCCAGCTTGAGTCCCACTTTCACGGTAGAAAGTTCGGTGGACGATCGCCATGTCCGCGCGACGAGCGAATCCACAGCTATGGGATCTGTGGTCCGGTCTTCAGCCTGCACAACTGGGCACCCTTTCGCTCCAGGATGTGCACTGGTCCTTCAATACACGCTAGACGTTTCGCACCCTGCAAGTACCGAATGCCCTTCATCGCCCCCACGTTCCGCGCTCCGTGCGGTCGAATCGGCGCGTTCCCACTCCTGTCTGTGCCGGGTGTTTAAGCTCATGGAAGCGGTGTCAGGGCGGTATGTCCTGTCCCTATGCGATGTCCGCGGTTGCTGCGTGTCTGGATGATCACCCCCACGAGCCCGCAGTTGGTGTCTGAGTGCCTCCGCGCCGTGAGGCTGCCAGGTCGGAAGGAGGGGCAAATTCAGCCGAAGTCCAGGCAATAGTTCGCCCAGCGGAGGTCCGTCGTCGGTTCTGGGCTCGGGATTCATGAACAAGCACCACTGTTCCCGGTTCGATGCAGAGTTGCCTACGGTGCGGTACTGAGTTGCCTCGGACGACTGTCCTACGTTGGAATTGCGCGTGGAAACTGCCGGACGAGCTTAGTGAGCGGGAGCGTGGCTTCAGCCAGACCGGACCCCATGCCACTTCGAAACACGATCTGTCCATCGGGACTAGCCTTCGAGAGGCAGCCCGCCACGCTCGGGCATGGTTCGGTCGCCTGGTCACGATTCAACCCCCACAATGACGTGAAGGGGGCAAATGGACGTCTGTTATGGCGTGCTGTTTTCCCGGCCGCGGCCGCCGCAGGAGGTGGATGCAATGCTGTTCTTCTTACCCTGTGCGAATGATGGCTGCTGGAGAAGATCCGGGCGGCTGGCCTGAAGGCGTAATCTTCAATGTCGCCCTTGTGGGTTCACCATGCAAGCTGCCCTCGAAGGCAGGCGCGCGGCCGGCGACAGGGCCGCGCGCGAATCTGAACCACCCTCACGCGCCAAGAAGCCAACCTCACGCTGCAAGATGCCAAACATCAGTCCTGGCGCCATTGAGAGGGATGTCTCTGCACAATGCCTTCCCGCACGCCTCACGGTGTATCCAGCCCAAGTGCACCGGTGGATCATCTTCTCTCAGTCCCTTGTCAGCAGCCTTCTTTAAAGTCTCCGATCGGAAAGCTACTGCGGACGCTGCACAGGAAGGGACTGAGTCCTTAGGCGCGGAAGCCCGCATATATGCAGACAGACACACTAAATTGATTGATCGCGGTTCTAAACACCGGTTTACGCAGAAACTGGGCGCCTCGATGCATCATCGCGTCACCGAAGGCGCCGTCTGGACACACCGGGCAGTGCGTGCGACGAAGGCGCCGTCTGGACACACCGGGCAGTGCGTGCGACGAGGGCGCCGTCTGGATACGCCGGGCAGTGCGTGCGACGAACCCAAGACCCAGGCTAATTGCCTTGGCATCCGCAAGATGAAGCGGAGACTACCAAGGACCAGTCATCCCGCGAGTGGGAACTGAAGCTTCTCTCGGCCATGCGTGAGTCGCCGTGTTGACGCATGTCGCGGTGGGACCTTACGCGCGAATCGTCCGCCCGCCCGCACCCAGTCAGCCCGAGTGATGTGCGGGATGCTCTCCGGACAGATCGCCGTTTCACGTGAAACATGAAGCACGGAAGGGCGCGCTGGTGATACGCATATGTACCGGTGTCGAATGGCCCGGAGCGTGCACGTGCACTCAACAAGTGGTGATTCCAAGTGGCGAGCAGGAAGCGGCGTTCAATGGTTCCGAGGAAACGGGAACCTAGCCCAACTTGAGTGCGGCAGCGCTTGAGCCCGCCAGCCCGGAACGTGCCCGCAGCTCTCGTATCGATCAGCAATTGCGTTTCACGTGAAACCGCGTCAGTTTCTGATTTCATGCATTTCTGGCCACTCGGAATTGGAAACCGACGCGCAGTTCGAGGACAAGAGTCGGTAGCTACGTTTCACGTGAAACGGTGGGTGTACCGAGTGCAAAAAGGTACCTGTCTGGAATTGATTCAATTTGGGAGCTTTCCTAGATCGTATGAGTGGACAACGCGGTTTCACGTGAAACAGTGGAATGAAGGACTTCGTCGTTGACCGATCCCGCGGGCCACGCAGGTGTGTGGACCCCTCGGCATCGGTCCTACCTTAGGAGACTCGACAGTAGTCCCCCTGTCCCCTTGCTCTTTGCCGTACTTTCCCGGCAATTGCCCCACCACTGCCCGGTTCCAGCTCAGCAACGGACCCCACGACTATCTATGCCGTCTCCCAAAAGAACTGCCTGTTTTGAAATTGAAATAGGTCACAAACGGCGGAGCCAAACTTAGGACAGCCGCCGCGCGTACAAGTGACCACCAATACCCCAGCAATCACCACCGGCGGCGAGGCTTTGGACCCAGGACCGTGTGCCCGAAGGCACGAAAAAGCCGGTGGCCTTCGCTCAAGAGCGAAAACCACCGGCCGAATCAGAGGCGCCCGCTAAGGGACGCCAGACGTCCTAGGACAGGACGGATTCAAATTCCTTTTCGAAGAACTGCTTCGGCTTGGCGCCGATCACCGTGCTCTTCACTTCTCCCCCACTGAAGAGGTAAACCGCCGGAATAGACGTGATGCCGTATTCAGCGGCGATGGCTGGGTTGTCGTCGACATTCAGTTTGACGACATCGACCTTGTCTCCGTACTGGACAGAGATCTCGTCGAGGATGGGACCCAGCTTGCGGCACGGGCCGCACCACTCTGCCCAGAAGTCCACAATGACCGGCTTTTCAGCGGCCAGGACGTCGGTGCTGAAACTGGCGTCGGTAACGTTTTTAGCGTTGCTCATAATTCTTTCCCTTCGAATGGATGGCTGCTGTGCCGATTAGGCGTGCAGGTTTGCAAGATAGTGCTCGACGTCCAGGGCCGCGACACAACCGGAACCAGCGGCTGTGATGGCCTGGCGGTAAGTGGGGTCCACTACGTCGCCGGCGGCGAAGACGCCCTTGATGCTGGTCTTGGAGCTGCGGCCGTCGACGGCGATGGTGCCTTCAGGAGCGAGCTCCAGCTTTCCCTTGACGAGCTCCGTGCGGGGATCGTTGCCGATGGCCACGAAAACGCCTGTGACGGCGAGTTCGGACTCGGTGCCGTCGACGAGGTTCTTCAGCTTCAAGCCGGTCACCTTGTCCCCACCGATGACGTCCTCGACGGCGGTGTTCCACACGAAGTTGATCTTCTCGTGGGCCTGGGCGCGGTCACCCATGATCTTGGAAGCCTTGAGGGTGTCGCGGCGGTGCACCACCGTGACGGACTTGGCGAACTTGGTGAGGAAGAGCGCTTCCTCCATGGCAGAGTCGCCACCGCCGATCACTGCGATGTCCTGGTCCTTGAAGAAGAAACCGTCACAGGTTGCACACCAGCTCACGCCGTGCCCGGAAAGACGCTTTTCATTCTCGAGGCCGAGCTCACGGTATGCGGAACCCGTGGAGAGGATGATGGCACGTGCCTTGAAGGTCTCCCCCGTGGCGATGGTCACGGACTTGATGTCGCCGTCGAGGTCCAGTTCGGTGACGTCCTCGAACTGGATTTCAGTCCCAAAGCGTGCCGCCTGCTTTTCGAAGCTCTCCATGAGATCAGGTCCCATGACGCCCTCGGGGAAACCGGGGTAGTTCTCGACGTCTGTTGTGTTCATCAGTTCGCCACCTGCAGTCACGGAACCGGCGATGAGCAGCGGGTTCATGTTGGCGCGTGCCGTGTAGACGGCCGCCGTGTAACCGGCAGGCCCTGAGCCTACGATGATGACATCACGTACGTTGGACGCGGTGTTTTCTGCGTTGCTCACTGGTGGGTGAACCTCTTCCTTAGTCGATGCACCGGATCCTTGCGGCCGGCCACATGGCACAACCCTATGTCGGCGCGGAATATTCCGATGTTCCCGGGGACCCTAATATCCGCCACCATTCAGGGTACCTTCCGGGAGCACAAGGCATCGAAGGAGCAAGGCTCCGTTACCGGAGTTGACGGCCGCCCGGGACGCACGCGACCCAAGCTCCCATCGGAAGCAAACGCCAGAGCGGTGACAAGCGGCCGAAGGGTCCTCCCGCCGTCGGCTACTGGACCTTGATCTCCGCAAGGCGCAGGCCGAAACCGTAGCGCGTCTTCGGCGCGGTCAGCTTGGGCAGGGACTTAATGGAGATGATGACGTATTGGGCCGTTACAGGGGAACTGAGCGGCATGGTGAGCTCCGGTGAGGTGAAGCTGTTGGTGCCAACCAATTTGGCGCCGTCCATAGCCGGACGATCGTTGGTATAAACGTTGATGTTTCCACCGGAAGCGCCCAACTGGCTCAATGTGACGGATGTCACTTGCGAGGGTGCCTTGAGCTTGACGAGCAGCGAAACTCCATCAGGAGCGAGTCCACCCCAGTCCGCAGTGGCGAACTCCATGTCCGACCAGTAACTCGCGGCATTGCCGTCGTAAGCCTTGACCAGGTCTTTGTCGTAGGTCGCAGCGAACTCGAAATCGCCCATGCGAGTGACTCCATCAATGGCCGGAGGCGCTGCGACCGGAGGTGCTGATGCGCTGCTGCTCGGCTGGCCGGTCACCGTTTGGGACGCTGTGGAGGATTGCTTGGCAGCGGGCGACCCGCCAGGGATCAGGTTGCCGAGGTTGGTGACAGCCAGGATCAAACCCACGATCAAGACGGCGGCAAGGACCCCGCCCACGAGCCAACGGAAGGAACGGGGCTCGCGTACTGGTTCCTCGTCGTAGTATTCGTCCTCGTCGAGCGGCTCTGCCTGCTCACGCGCAGTCGACGGGAAGCTCGATGCTCCTCGGCTGTACCCGCCGGTAGCGGCAGCCGCATCGCGGGAAGCGCCCGTACCGCGGGAGCGGGCGTCGTCGTTAACGAAGCCGTAGTCGTCTTCGGACCAGAGGGAGACCTTGGATTCCTGGGCGGGGTTCGCTGAGGTAGGCGCCGGAGGGGAGGACGCTTGAACAGCCTGCGTGGCAGGGGACGCCTGGATTTGCTGGGGAGCGGTCCGGTTAGACTCATCGGCCCGGTTCGATGGGGCGGCAGCCGAAGCGGATCCGGGCCCCCCGGAAGGTGCGGCTTCGACGTCGTCGCTGTTTGACTTGCCGGTGCCCTTAACGGCGGCCGCGGCCGCAGCGGCAGCCGCCCCTGCTCCGGCTGCCGCAGCGGCGATCCGGGAACCGATGCCTCCCGGGGCCGACGCCGGCCGGCTGGCGGGCATGGGAGGAACCACCGGGCGGCGCGGGTCCGCGGGTGACGCGGCGCCTGGTAGTGGTTCGCCGGCCGGATTCGGCTCGACCTCGTCGTAACTGATGTACTCGGCGTCGTGCTCTTCGTCGTCGTACAGTCCGTCGTAGGTCTCGGGCTCGTGGGACCGGGCCTGGCCGAAGATCTCGCTGCCGAGGGTGTCCGTGAAGAACGGTTCGACGTAAGGCGGGTTGGTAGCCACCACGAGGTCCAGCAGGTCAGGAGCGCTGCTGTGGTTGGTGATGAGGTACGTGGTGCTGTCGCTGACGCCGAGATCGAGGATCTGGACATGCCCGGGCCGTTCGCCAGTGGCTACCTCGCGGGCGCTCTTGGCAACCTGATCGGCGTTTCCGGGGCCCGCCACGAGGATGCTGACGGGTCTGTTGAGGACCTGGTCCACGCCGTCGAGCACCAGATCTTGGTCGTGCGAAGTCAACACGGTGGCTGTGACTTTGTAGCGGCCGCCAAGCACTGATCCGACATCGATCGGGTGGGACACGGGTTCCTCCTATGACTGTCCGGAAGCTGCGGGTCCTGAATACGGGATCCGGCCAGCCGGGTGACCCGTGGTCTGCAACTACCTGTATTAGTTTCTGATCCTAGCTGATTGGGCCGTTCTGGCTCCCGGTTTGCGAGGATGCGTCACCTTTTGCGGCGGGGTCCACCGCGGAAATAGGGGTTGTTTCCCAGCGTCCCCTGATAGGTGCGGCGGCCGGGCAACGGGATGCCTGGGCGGCCTGCGGCCCCCTGCGCGGTGCTGGGGATGTCTTCATCGGGCAGGTATGCCTTCTCGACGTCGGACCAAGCGTCCACCTTATCTTTCCCTTCGGCAGTAGCTCCATCGCGGACGTCATCCCACCCGTCCTTGGAAGGGATGGTCTGCAAGGCGGGTCCGGCGCGGAAGGATGCGGCGTCGAACTCGCCCGAGATGCGCGGAATGAGCCCGGTGTCGTCCGAAACGGTGGCGCGGACCGCCGTCGTGGGCTGCTTTCCGCCCGCGGACGGTGCCTTGGCGACCGGAACTCCCCGGCCGAGCCGGCCGAGCACCGGGCGGAGCAAATCGCGCAGCTCACTGACGTGGAAGACGCGCAGGAGGAACAGATACGCAACGAGCATGACGGGTCCGACGACGACCACCGTCACCAAAGCGGCGAGCCTGCTGCTCCAGGCGAAGCCGTCAGCGTGATAGCTGCCCAGGAGCCATAGGGCCAAGGCGCCAGCGATCGCCGATCCCAGAGCGGCGTAGCCCATGCGAATGTACGAGTTTGCGATCCGGGGGCCGTCCACGTGGCCGAGGAGGCGACGCAGGAACCAGACGCTGATGACCACGGAAAGGATATTGCCGAGCGTATACAGGACGGCGATCGCGAAGATGATCCGGCCCACCGGCAGGAACTGGATGATGAACGCGCCCACAACGTTGAGCAGGGCCAGCATGAGCTGGATGTAGAAGGGCGTCCGTGCGTCTTCGTTGGCGTAGAAGACCCGGGACATCATGAAGTTGGCGCTCATGAACGGCGTGCTCAGCGCGAGGATCGTCAGCGTCTGGGCGAGCATGACGCCGTCCTGGGGGTTCCCGCCGGAGAAGAACATGCCCAGCGGTCCGGCGAGGGCGAACAGGGCCAGTGCCCCGAAGACAGTGGCGACGGCCATGGTCCGCAGCCCGTGCGAAAGTGCTTCGCGGAGCTCGGCTTTGTTGCCTGCCTGGGAGGCGTGGGCCATCCGGTTGAACAGCACCGTGGCGAGCGACAACGCGATGATCGAGTGCGGGAGCAAATACAGCTGGCTGGCGACTTCCAGGACCGCGTTACCGGGGAGGGTGGCGGCAGCAGGGTCCCCTTCGTGCGCCAGGCGGAGCCGCTCGGAGCCGGGAATCGTGGCAATCCTCATGACGTAAAGGAAAGCGAGCTGCCCGACGGCGGCAGTCAGGAGCGTCCAGACGCTCAGTTTTGCTGCCTGGCCCAGTCCCACGCCCCGCCAGCCGAAACGCGGCCGGAGCCCGAGCCTCAGGCGGATCACCGGGACGAGGAGTATGGCGGTCTGCGCGATCACGCCGACGGTCGAGAATCCCGCGATCAGGAAGGTCTGGAAAGGTCCCCAATTGTCCAAAGTGTGGGGGTTGGTGATGTTGGCGCCGAGGATCCAGATGAACATGCCCAGTCCAGCGATGGCCACCACATTGTTCAGGATCGGCGCCCACATGGCGGGCCCGAAGGCGCCGTTGGCGTTGAGGACCTGGGTCAGGAGCGCATACAAACCGTAGAAGAAGATCTGCGGCAGGCAATAGAACGCGAAGGTTACGGCCAGCGATTTCTGCTGGGGTGAATAGCCCTGGGTCGTGAGGTCGATAACGATCGGCGCGGCCAGTGTGACCAGCGCCGTCAGCGCCAAGAGAACCAGCACCGCCAGCGTCAGGAGCCGGCTGATGTAGTCCGCGCCGCGGTCCGGGCCCTTGCTGGCTTTGATGATTTGCGGGACAAGCACGGCGTTGAACACACCGCCCGCCACCAGGAGGAAGATCAGGTTGGGCAGGTTGTTGGCGTTGATGAACGTGTCGTTAACCGTCGATCCCAGGCCCAGCGCGGCGCCAAGCATCCAGGTTTTGGCGAAGCCGAGGAACCGTGAAACGAGCGTCCCTGCGGCCATGACGGCGCTGGAACGGGTTTCTCCGGACTGGGTTGACTGGGTTGTTTTGGCGGCAGACATTGTCATTATCGTCCCATGAGCCGGGCTGCCTGATGCGTCAAGACCATATAAAAGGCCGCGTTAGAGGTGTTCGGGCAGGACTTCCCGGGCAAGATCGGCGATGCGCCGCTCATTGGGAAAGGACAACTTGCGGGCCAATTCCTGGAGCGGAACCCAAGCGGCATCGATGGCCTCTTGGTCGGGATCGTTCTCGATGGTCAGCTCTCCGCCCGTCGCACGCAGGAGGAAATGGTGCACCGTTTTGTGCACGCGGTGCCCGCTTACGGTGAACCAGTAGTCGATGCTGCCGAGCGGAGCGAGGACGTTGCCTTCGATCCCGGTCTCCTCCGCAATCTCGCGCACGGCTGCTTCTTCGTTGTTTTCCTTGCCCTCCGGGTGCCCCTTCGGCAGGCACCACTCGAGCCGGCCACCCCTATTAAGGCGGGCGATGATCGCAACCCTCAGTTCGCCGTCGGACGTGTCCACTACGACGCCGCCGGCGGAGACTTCTTCCACGGTCGGAAGGGCGGCCTGTGCCGGGTGCGGAGCGGGCGCGACGTGGGCACCAATTGCCGACGGCAATGGTGCGTTCGTCCTCCTGCCAGGAGCACTCGGGATCGGGTTGGCCATGAAGTCCACTCTAACGACTCTTGCCCGTTGGTGATGACCGGGACATGGACTCAGGGTGACGTGCGGATGGCGTTCGTCCGTGATCCCGGTGCAGTCGCCACGCAATCGCAGCGCAATGACAAGGATCCGGTGGGATGGCGCAGCGAAATCTGACAAGCTTAAGGAACTATGGCGCAAGTATTGGACAGTTCTTCAGTTAATTTCCAGATGGATCCAGTGGTCCTGGACCTCGGCCAGCGGTTTGTGGACGCTGGCTTCGAACTGTCGCTGGTTGGCGGGCCCGTGCGTGACCTCTTCCTGGGCCGTGTTTCGCCGGACCTGGATTTCACCACCGACGCCACGCCGGACCAGACCCTTTCCATCATCAAGAGGTGGGCCGACAATTTCTGGGAGATCGGCCGCGCTTTTGGAACGATCGGGATGAAGAAGTCCGGCTTCCAGATCGAGATCACCACCTACCGCGCCGAGGCCTACGACGCCGATTCCCGCAAGCCCGCGGTGGCCTTCGGCTCCTCGCTCCTGGACGACCTCCTACGCCGCGACTTCACCATCAACGCCATGGCGCTCCGGCTGCCTTCCTTGGAACTCGTGGATCCATTCGGCGGGATCCGCGACCTCCACGCCTCGGTGCTTGCTACCCCTGGCTCTCCCGAATCGTCATTCTCCGACGATCCCCTGCGCATGATGCGTGCTGCCCGCTTTGCCGCGCAGCTCGGCGTCGCAGTGCACGACGACGTCCGCCTCGCCATGTCCGGCATGGCCGAGCGGATCAAGATCATTTCCGCCGAACGCGTACGCGAGGAACTCGTCAAGCTCGTCAACGGTGCGCACCCGCGTGCGGGCATCGACCTCCTCGTGGAGACCGGACTGGCCGAATTCGTCCTCCCCGAGGTTTCAGCGCTGCGCCTTGAAGCCGATGAGCATCACCGCCACAAGGATGTCTACCAACACTCCCTGCAGGTCCTGGAGCAAGCCGCGTCGCTCGAGACGGGCCCGGACGGCCCGGTGCCTGGTCCGGACTTTGTGTTGCGCTTCGCCGCGTTGATGCACGACGTCGGCAAGCCGGCGACGCGCCGTTTCGAACCGGGCGGCGCGGTGAGCTTCCGCCACCACGACATGGTGGGCTCCAAGCTGACCGCAAAACGCATGAAGGCCCTGCGCTTCGACAATGACACCATCAAGGCCGTGGCCCGGCTTGTGGAGCTTCACATGCGTTTCTACGGCTACGGAGACGCGGGCTGGACCGATTCCGCGGTCCGCCGTTACGTCGCCGACGCCGGCCCCTTGTTGGAGCGCCTGCACCGACTCACCCGGTCCGACGTCACCACGCGTAACCAGCGCAAGGCGGAGCGGCTCTCTTTTGCCTACGATGACCTTGAGCAACGGATTGAGGTCCTGGCCGAACAGGAATCGCTCAATGCCATCCGGCCTGACTTGGACGGAGCGCAGATCATGGCTTTGCTGGGACTCAAACCCGGGCCCGTGGTTGGCCGCGCCTACAAGTTCCTGCTGGAGGAGCGCATGGAAAACGGTCCGCTGTCCCAGGAGGATGCCGAGTCCAAGCTCCTGGCGTGGTGGGCCGGGCAACCCGAGTCCGCCGTCAAACTTTCATCGGAACCAGCCGTCGATGCCAAAGCAGGCACCGCCGAACCAGAGGAGTCCTAAGTGAACCCTGCAGCCAAGCCTTCCCGGCCACAGCTCTGGATCATGCGTCACGGCGAGACCGAATGGTCCAAGAGTGGCCAATACACCGGTTTGACGGACCTTCCCTTGACGGTGGAAGGCGAACAGCAGGCGGTGGAAGCCCGCAAGATCCTGGAAGGCATCGACTTCGACCTGGTCCTGACATCGCCGCTGCGCCGAGCCCGGCGTACCGCGGAGTTGGCGGGCTTCCCCGACGCCGTTCATGAACCGCTCGCTGTGGAGTGGAACTACGGCGACTACGAAGGCATCAGCTCGGACCTCATCCGCAAAGACAACCCTGACTACCTCATCTGGTTCGACGGCGTTCCCAACGGCGAGACTCTCGACTCCGTGGCGGCCCGTGCCGACAAGATCATTGCCCGCGTCCTCGAGTCCGGAATGGACAACGTCCTGATTGTGGCCCACGGCCATTTCTCCCGCATCCTCACGGCCCGCTGGCTTGAATTGGATGCCCGGGAAGGACGCCATTTTGTCCTGGGAACAGCCAAAGTTTGTACCTTGGGATGGGACAAGCGGACGCCTGCCATTCTTCGCTGGGGACTGTAGAAAGAATTAATTTCTAAATTCTTTGTAATTGGCTGGTCAACAGTGCGATTCATGGTGTAACTTTATTTTTGATCCCAGAGCGATTCGCCGGGATTGAGGCGTGCACTATCCAGTCAGTCAACTGCGGTAGTGCCAAAGCAGAAAAGGAGGTTGGGAAAATGATTACTTTGACTAGCGGATGGAAGATGACCGTTGCTGGCACCCCGGCCTTTGCTGCTCGACGCCGTTTTGCGGCCTAACTCCCCCTGATGTACTTCCTCCCCTGATTCTTCGGGGCGGTTCACAGTGCAATCAGGCTTCGAGTCGGGCCTGCCATTGAGCGGTATCACGCGATCGACGTGGTGCGCAGTTTCCTCATAGTTCGGAACCAGCTTCTTGTTGGGGACGGCTGCCCCCTGGATACCAGGTACCGGAACTCCACGCTTCGGTACTGTTTACGGTCATTCGATAGATCCGCTTAATCCACCCACCATCGCCGGCATTCACATGCCTAATTCCGCCTTTGTTTTCTTCGAATTCAGGGGGGCTTAATTGTCATGCCCGAATTCCGGCAATTCTCTTCACTACGAAAGGAGGTGAACCTTGGCCAAGCGCCTCAAGGACCTGATGGTCTTCAACGGCAAGCCCGTCGTCAAAGACAAGACCCTCTTCAACGGACAACTGCTGGATCAACGCCGCGAAGATGTCTACGTCGTCCTGCACCAAATGGGCATCATCCGCTAAGTGTCCCCCACCATTGCACTTCAGGAGGGACTGATGGCACACATCGGACCGTTCGCCTCGGAAGCCCACGCGGCTATGCGTGGGCTTCCGCCTTTTAACGGGCCCGAGTTGGGACGGGCTGTCCTGGCCGGATCCCGTCCCCCGCGCCTGGCCGGATCCCGTCCCCCGCGCCTGCGCTAAGCTCGATTCCATGCAGGAGACGAAGCCGCACAGCCCGGAAAAACGTGCTCGCTTTGTGGTTCCCAGCCGTAGTGATTCCTTGCTCAGGAACTTCACCGAGTTGATCGGAGGACCCCTCGGGCAGCGGTCCTCGCCTGGAGCGGTCTCCCCGGGATTCTTCACGGTTGAACGGGTCCTGATTATCCTCACGATCGTTGCGGCACTCCTGTCGATACTGATCAAGGGCTATTGCCGCGTTAACGGCTGGCACACTCCGCAGCAGTTCTACGCCACCTGCTACTCGGATTTCCCCGAACTTTTCAGCAGCCGGGGCCTTGCAGATGGCGTGTTTCCGCTCTTCGACCAGAAGGCCCTCTTCGAATATCCCGTGATCACGGGGCTGATAGCGGGTATCACTGCATGGCTCGTGCCAGGGCGCGGTGCCAGCCCGGACCGGATCCTTGGCTATTTCGATGTGAATGCCACGCTGATTGCGGCCATGTGGATCGTGGTTGTCCTGGCCACCGCACGCATCAACCGGCGCCGGCCGTGGGACGCGGCCATGGTGGCCCTGGCGCCCGGGATTGTGCTGGCCGGAGTCATCAATTGGGACATGTGGGCGGTGGCCATGCTTGCGGTGGGGATGTACTTCTTCGCTAAGGAACGTCCCGTCCTGGCCGGTCTGTTCATCGGTTTGGGGACGGCAACCAAGCTCTATCCGCTGCTCATACTGGGCGCAGTTCTTCTGCTCGCGCTACGCACCGGCCGGCTGCGGGTCCTGTTTGTGACCACCCTGGCCGCGACGGTGGCTTGGTTGGCAGTCAATGTGCCGGTCGCAGCGGTCAATCCGGCCGGCTGGCGCTACTTTTTCGACTACACCCGCGATCGCCCCGCGGGTTACAGCTCGCCCTGGTTCGCCTACAACCTCGTTGCGGAGCGACTTCAACTGGTGCAGCTTGGCCCGGAAGCCATCAATGCCCTGGCGATGGACATGTTCCTCATTGCCTGCGTTTTGATTGCTGGATTGGCGCTGACAGCGCCACGGCGCCCGCGGCTAGCCCAGTTGACGTTCCTGATAGTGGCGGCCTTCATCCTGAGCAATAAGGTCTATTCGCCGCAATATGTGCTCTGGCTAGTGCCATTGCTGGCTTTGGCGAGACCCAACTGGCGCGATTTCCTGCTCTGGCAGGCCGCCGAGGCGTTGCATTGGACCGCCACATGGATGTATCTGGGCCAGACGAGCAGCGGCGGGGCCGCGCAGAACAATATCGATATGCCGTATTACGTCATGGCCGTGATGCTACACATGGCCGCGACGGCATATTTGATGCTGCGGGTTGCGTGGGACATCTGGGAACCCCATCTGGATCCCCTCCGAGTCCAGGGGGTGGATGATCCTCACGGTGGTGTGTTCAACGGGGCCCAGGATTGGTTCCGGATAGACCTCAAGAGTCCGGCGGCATCAGTGCTGCCTTGGCGGAGGGCGACTGTGCTCTCGGGTGCGTCCCGGGCGACTGACCACGCCGCGCCGCCCGGGCACGACTCAGTGCCGTCTACGCACGGCGAGGCCGAACGCGATGGCTGAGGTCGCCGTCGTCGGCTCCGGACCGAACGGCTTGGCCGCAGCGGTAGTCATGGCCCGCGCGGGACTGGCTGTACGGGTCTACGAGGCCGCCGAGACGATCGGTGGGGGCACGCGGACGGCAGAACTGCTGGAACCGGGGCACGTCTACGACGTCTGTTCCGCGGTCCATCCGATGGCGCTGGCTTCGCGTTTCTTCCGGGAATTCGAACTCGAGCGGCGCGTGGAGCTGCGTTTGCCTGAGGTCCAATACGGAACTCCGCTCGACGGCGGCAGGGCAGCCCTCGCGTATCGCTCACTGGAGCGGACCGCTTCTGAACTCGGGGCCGACGGAGCTGCGTTTACCCGCCTGATGGGACCGCTGGTGGAGCGGCTCGTCGGGGTGCTGGACGTGACGCAGAACCAATTGCTGCGGATGCCTGCCGATCCGGTGGCGGCGTTGCGACTCGGCCTTGCAACCTTGGAGCAGGGTTCGCCGTGGTGGAACCGGCGCTTCGCCGGGGATGCGGCTCCCGCACTCCTGACCGGGGTCGCGGCGCACGCCGTCGCTCCCCTGCCTTCGCTCGCTGCCGCGGGGGCGGGACTCCTTCTGGGTGGGTTGGCTCATGCCGGCGGGTGGCCCATTCCCGTTGGTGGCTCCGTTGCTATTGCGGAGGCCATGGTCCGGGACATCGAGGCCCACGGCGGAGTGATTGAAACCGGGGTGCAAATAGACGCACTGCAAGAGTTGCGTCCCGCGAAGGCGATCCTGCTGGACGTTGCGCCCCCAGGACTGCTGCGCATGGCGGGTGCGGCGCTTCCCGATCGCTACCGGCGGTCGCTTGAAACATTCCGTTTCGGGAATGCAGCGTGCAAGGTCGATTTCATCCTGTCCGGGCCCGTGCCTTGGGCAGCTCCGGGGCTGGCAGCCGCCGGGACAGTGCACGTGGGTGGCACGCGCGCCGCCATGGCCGAGGCCGAGAACTTGGTAGCGGCCGGCCGGCATCCCAAGAAGCCTTACGTCTTGGTGGCCCAGCCCTCCATCGTGGATCCCGGGCGGGCTCCCGTTGGGCGGCACATTCTCTGGTCCTACTGCCACGTACCCAAGGGTTCGACCACGGACATGGCCGAGGCGGTCATGTCCCGGATCGAGGAATTCGCGCCGGGCTTCCGCGACGTGGTGGTTGGCTGGAAGACGACGACGGCGGCAGGCTTGGCCGGCTACAACGCGAACTATCTAGGCGGCGATTTTAGCGCGGGCGTTATGGACATTCGAGGGCTCGTGCAGCGTCCCGTGCTCTCTCCGGTACCGTGGCGGACCCCTTTGCCGGGGGTGTATTTGTGCTCCTCGTCCACGCCCCCAGGACCCGGAGTAACAGGAATGCCCGGGTATCACGCTGCCAAATATGCCTTGAAGGACATGTTTGGACTGCAGGTACCCGGGCTGGGTTTGGGCAGGTAACCCCTCGACGCTCGCTCACGTATCTGCCCTTTTTCCTCGACGCTCGCTCACCTATGCCGTCGAAATTCGAAACGCTCGCTCACCTATGAGGCCGACCGGCGGATCGCTCCTGCAGATGATCTGCAGGAGCGATCGGTGCTTTTCCCTCAAATGTGAGCGAGCGTTGGCAAATGGGCCGTTATACGCGAGCGAGCGTTGGGTTAGTTGGCTGCCGTGAAGCGGGCCCGGCGGTGGGCAGGAGTTTCGATTTCGTCCAGCATGGCTACGGCGTAGTCCTGGGTGGAGATGGTGTTGCCTGCTGGGGAATCCTTGGCAGTGGAGTACTTTCCCGTGCGCTCACCTGGCTGGATGACAGGCGCGGGTGCGAGCACTGTCCAGTCCAGGCTCTCTGGAGCTTCCTTGACGGCGGCGAATGCTGCGGCCGCCGTGGTTGCTTCGGCCTTATAGGCCTCAGGGAAGTCGGGCGAATCGAGGAGGCGAACGCCGTCGATCTCCAGCGTGCCTGCTCCGCCGACGATCATGAGGCGCGTGCCTTCTGCGTTGCTGTAGGCGGTGTCCATTGCCGCAAGCCACTCTCCGTGGTCGCCGCCGGTGCGGCTCGGCCCGGTGGCGAGGATGACGGCGTCGTGCTCCTTGGCGATCTCCGCGAAACTCTGGCCATCAGCGAGATCGGCAGCGAGGGCCTTCGCTCCGGCAACCTCCGAGCCCTTGCGGGAGATAGCGGTGACTTCGTGGCCGCGGGTGAGCGATTCGTTGACGATCTGGCTTCCGACCATGCCTGTTGCGCCGTAGACTGCGATTTTCATGACTCTCCTTGGGTTGCTATCCTTGCAATATCAAAACAGTATCTAATTGATACTGATAGCTTCAAAGGAACTTAGTTACCTCATGGATACCAATGACCTATCGGCAAACGTCCTCGACCCTGATTGCCCGTCCCGGGTGATCTTTCAGCGCATCGGTGACAAATGGGCTTCGTTGGTGGTCCAGGTCCTCGCGGACGGTCCCATCCGTTTCTCCGAGCTTCGCAAGATGGTCCACGTCGTGACGCCGAAGGTGCTGACCCAGACCCTTCGCACCCTTGAGCGCGACGGTCTCATCACCCGGACTGTCCACGCGCAGGTGCCCCCGCGCGTGGACTATGAACTGACCGAGCTTGGAGCTTCCCTGCTGGAGCCTTTGACCCTGCTGCGTCTCTGGGCGGAGGACCATGTGCCCAGCATTCTCAAGGCCCGCGATGCCTATGACGATGCCCAGGACGAGGCTGTCATCGGGGGCTGACCGTTCGCGCTTTCGCCCAACGGACTTGCATTTGTTGGCGTTTTGAGGGCTCAGAACGACATCTAATGCGAGTCAGTTGGGTGTCCCGACGGGGACGCGCGCACCGAGGCGCCCGTCCCGCATGGTCGCGACCGAATCGGTGAACGGCAGGAACTCGGTGTCGTGCGTGACCATGACGGTCGCCGTCGCGAACTCGTCCGTGACCTGGCGCAGCAGCCGCACGATCGATTCACTACGCTCGTGATCCAAGGCCGCGGTCGGCTCGTCGACGAGCAGCACCTTGGGTTGGCCCATGAGCGCCCTCGCGATATTCACGCGCTGCCGCTGGCCTCCCGAGAGCTGGTGCGGCCGCTTAGTGAGAGAAGGCCCGAGCCCGACGACGTCGAGCAGTTCCGTAGCGCGCTTGCGGGCCGCTTTGGCCGGCTTCCCCCGGAAATGGTCGCCGAGGATCAACTGCTCGACGGCGGTCAGCGAAGGCAGGAGGTTGGGTTGCTGGAAAATGATGCCCACCTTTTCCCGGCGCAGGGCAGTGAGTTCGGTGTCCTTGAGTTCCGTGGCAACCGTGCCGTCGACGATAACGAGCCCGGAACCCGGCCGAACCAAAGTTGCCGCCACCGCGAGAAGCGAGGACTTCCCGGAGCCGGACGGGCCCACGAGGGAAAAGAATTCGCCGGCGTCCACGCTGAGATCCACGGCATCCAGGGCCTTGAGGGTGGAATCGCCGTCCGGATACTCCAAGGTGACGTTGACGAGGTTGAGTACGGGGTTCATTGATATGCCTTTCGTGGAATATTAAGTTTCGGGGCTGGCCTAGTTGCCGCCGAGGGCAATAAGCGGATCCACTCTGGTGATGCTGCGTACTGCCAGCGCCGCACCGCCAAGCCCAAGGAGCACGATCCCGGCGATCGGGACGAGGGTAGTTAGCGGAGTCACGAGGAACGGGGCCGCCTTGGCAGCAAAGAAGCCGCCCAGAACGCCAAGGCCGCCACCCAGTCCCGCGCCGGCGAGCAAGACGATTCCTGCTTGGACCAGCGCGTCCCGCACCACGTAGCCGGACGAAGCGCCCATGGCCTTGAGCACCGCGATGTCGCGCGTGCGCTGGACAGTCCAGACGGTCAGGAATGCAACGATGACAAGCGCGGAGATGCCATAGAGGAAGGCCTGCATGAGCATGAGGGAGCCGTTTTCGCTCTTGTAGGAGCCGAGGGCCTGGAACGAGCCGCTCGGGGTGGCGCTGACAGTGCCGGCCACCGCATTGGCGGCGTCAAGATCCACGGTGGCTCCGGCGTCGTACTCCACGGCAAGGACTGTCCCAATCGATTCCCCGGCAGGAATATGTGCGAGCTTCTGCCACGTAGCCCGGGAGGTCCAGACGACTCCGGTGTGTGAATACCACTCGTCCTGGGTGATGGCGGAAACCGTCAGACCCGTACCGCCTACCGTCACCCTGCTCCCGGTACTCAGCAAGAGTTCCTTCGCCAAGGACTCCCCGACCACCACCTCGCCTTCCTTCACCGCCACAGGTGAGATGCCGCCGTCGGCCCCGAAGACCGCCACGTTCGCAGTGCCGGCAGCATTATTGGCGGAATCGAGGGACTGGAACCGCGTCTGGCTAATACCAATGGCTTCGGCAGAGGCAACACCCGGCCGGTTCCGCCAAGCTTCGAGCTGCTTGTTGGAGACCTCCGATTCCGTATAGGAGGCCTTGGCCTCGCCTCCAGCCGGCGCGCCGAAGGCAATTTGCTGCACAGGAAGGGCCGCGATGGCCGACGTCGACTGGTTGCCTAGGCCCGCTGTAAGCCCGGAGAGCATGACGAGGAGGAGTGTGATGAGGGCGACGACACTTCCCATGAGGGCGAAGCGGCCCTTGGCGAAGCGGATGTCGCGTATGGCGAGAAACATGGAATTCCTTTGGTCGGAGGCGATCTTCTGGTCCTGTTTCAACTCTCCGGGCAGGGGGCGCGTGAAACATCGGGAAGTGGATGGACTCCTCCAGTCGCCTTGATTGACCCGCGGATCAACCATTCGGTTGATTGGGCCCGCATACCGCCGAATCCGGGTAAAACTGTCGGCGGGCGAGGCTACGCTGGAAGGCATGCAGGGAGACGATTCGCCCCAAGCCACGGCGCAGCCGCAGCCAGCGCCACATCAGCAGCCAAGTGGCTCGGCCATGATTTTGCGCGTCCTGCGCGTCAGCCTGCACGTTGGTTTTGCGGTGCTTCTCTTCGTGGCAGTCGTCAGGCTTGCGATCGCGGGCCTTTCGCCCTTCGCCACTTGGGCAGGCCTCGGCCTTGCCCTGCTGCTGGCTGCCGTCTACCTCTTGGGGACGGTCCTTGAAAAGAGGCACGCCGGCCATCCTGAGCGCTTCGATCCGAAGCCTTACGCGCGGTGGTGGCTCGCCGTCGTTGGTTTCCTGTGGCTGCTGCTCATGCTCATCAGTCCGGATTTCGCTTGGATAGCTTTCCCGTTGTTCTTCCTGCAACTGCATATCCTGCCGCGGCGCATCGCCCTCCCCGCGATTGCTGTCAGCACCGCACTCCTGATCGCGGCGATGTGGTTCCACAACCGTGGTGCCGGGGCGGATGCCCTGCAACTTGCCATGGTCCTCGGGCCTCTTTTCGGGGCCGCCTTCGCGGTTGTCACCGGCCTGGCGTATCGGGCGCTGTACGTCGAGGCGGAGAACCAGCGACTCGCCGCTGAGGAATTGCGCCGGACCCGGGCCGAGCTGGCACAAAGCCAGCACGACGCCGGTGCGCTGGCCGAGCGCGAAAGGCTCGCACGTGAAATACACGACACCTTGGCACAGGGATTCTCGAGCATCGTCTTGATGGGGCGCTCGGCGGAGAAAGCCCTCGACGCCGGTGACAACGCCGCGGCCCGCGATCGGCTCAGGACTGTCCGCGAGACAGCGGCCAGCAACCTGGCGGAAGCCCGCAATTTTGTCCGGGGACTGGGGTCCCCGGAGCTGGTCGAGTCCTCGCTCGCAGACACGCTGCGGCGCCTCTGCACCAAGACCGAGGCCGAGGCGGCCGCACGCGGAGCTACGTTGCGCTGCCGTTTCGAGCTCCAGGGCACGCCAGTGGCGCTGCCCAACCCCTACCAGACCACCTTGTTGCGCGCGGCTCAGTCTTCCCTGGCGAACGTGTGGGCGCATGCCCAGGCGAGAACCGCCGTCGTCACCCTGTCCTTCCTGGATGCCGAGGTAACCATGGACGTGTTCGACGACGGTGCGGGCTTCGATCCCGCAGCGGCCGCTGCCGCGGCAACCCGTGGCGACGGAACCGGCGTCGGGCTCAAAAGCCTGCGCGAGCGGCTAGCGGCCCTGAATGGAACGCTCGACGTCGAGTCGGCTCCCGGCGAGGGGACCGTGGTGGCAATCCGGCTGCCGCTGGGCACTAGCAACGCAGCCCTTGAGGCGTCCCCATGACCAACAACATCAGGGTTTTGCTGGTTGACGATCATCCCGTGGTGCGGGCGGGGCTCCGGGCCATGCTTGCCGACTTCGAAGGAGTCCAGGTCGTGGCGGAAGCGGCCGACGGCGGAGCCGCATTGGCGGAACTCTCGAAGCTCCACGCCCTCGGCGAACCGGTGGACGTAGTCCTCATGGACTTGCAAATGGGCTCGGGGATGGACGGCGTCACCGCCACCGGCAAGATCAAAGCCGGTGAGGCGGGGACTCCCCCGCCGCCGGTCCTGATCCTGACCACATATGACAACGACGCCGACATCCTCGCCGCAGTGGAAGCCGGAGCCAGCGGATACATGCTCAAAGACGCTCCACCTGAGCAAATCCGGCAGGCCGTGGTGGCTGCGGCCGCGGGTCAGACGGCCCTTGCGCCCGAGGTTGCCGCGCGGCTCATGGGCAGGATCCGCAATCCGGTGCACGCCCTGAGCGCGCGTGAAGTCCAACTCGTGGAACTCCTCGCCACCGGAATGAGCAACCGTGCGATGGCGAAGCAACTCTTCATTTCCGAGGCCACGGTCAAGACCCATTTGGTGCACATTTACGGCAAGCTGGGTGTCGACAACCGGACCGCGGCCATCGCGGCGGCAACCCAGCGCAGGATCATCCGGAGTCAGTAGGGTTGGCGCGCAGCCTGGGTGCCTGTCGGACCCAACTGACTAGCAGTAAGTGTCGTTTTGACACCCGAAAACGACACTTACTGCGAGTTAGTTGGGCGAGGCCTGGTTCTTGAGCGCCTCAACCATCACAAAAGCGCAACGTGCTGTGATTTGTATCATTCCTGTCGGCCCGAGAAGGCATAATGGCGCAAATGGGGAAAACCAAGAATCTTGTCCTGGGGCTTGCCGCCCTGATGATCGCCGGCTCGCTGGCCGCTTGTGATGACGGCCGCTCCGGGGCGGAGGGCGCTGCCAAGCAGCTCGCGTCGTCCCTCGCGGCGCTCGACGTCGGATCGCTCGCCGTCGACGGCAAGGATGCCGCAGCGGCGAATGAACAGCTCAAGGCGGTGTTCGCGGCCCTCGATCCGGCCAAGCCTTCGGTTGAAAGCGGCGCGGTAAAGCTCGACGGCGACAAAGCCTCGGTTCCGCTCAACTTCACGTGGAAGATCGGAACTGCGGAGTGGAAGTACACCTCCCAGGCCGCCCTGAAGAAATCGGGCGACAAATGGGCCGTCCAATGGAATTCGGCACTCTTGGAGCCGGATCTTAAGGACGGCGAGGTACTGGACAAGACTGTCATTGCGCCATCCAGGGCCGAGATCCTTGGCGCAGGGGACGCGAAATTGATCAGTTACCGTCCAGTGGTTCAGGTGGGCATCGACAAGACCGCGATTGGATCGGCGGATCCCGCGGCTTCGGCGGCGAAGCTCGCGCAACTGGTCGGCGTGGACGAAGCCGCGTATGTGAAGCAGGTCCAGGCGTCCGGCCCACAGGCATTCGTCAGTGCCATCACCCTGCGTCAAGAGGGCCGCACGATCACTGACCAGCAGATTGCTGCGATTCCGGGGGCCCGTGGCATTCCTGATTCCCTGCCTTTGGCACCGACGCGTACCTTCGCCCGCGCCGTGTTGGGTAGCGTCGCTGAGGCAAGCGCCGAACAGATCCAAAAAGCCGGGGGTGCCCTCAAGGCGGGAGATGTCGTCGGGACCGGCGGCCTGGAGGAACAATACGACAGCCAGCTCCGTGGCCAGGATGGGGTCTCCATCAAGGCCCGGCCGCAAGGCATGACCGACGACCAGATCAAGGCCGCGAAGCCCGACCCCCGCCGGGTGCTTTTTGCCGCCGACGCCAAGGCCGGCGATCCGCTGAAGACCACCCTGGATCCGCGCCTGCAACAGCTCGCCGAAGACACCTTGGCCGGGGTCGGCCCGGCCTCGGCAATTGTGGCGCTCCGCCCCTCCACCGGCGCCGTCCTGGCAGCGGCCTCCGGGCCCGGAAGCAACGGCTACAACACGGCAATGCTGGGCCAATACGCTCCGGGTTCCACCTTCAAGATCGTCGATTCCCTCGCCTTGATCCGCAATGGAATGACGCCGGATTCCAAGGTGGAATGCACGCCGACAATTACGGTGGACGGCCGGACCTTCAAGAACGCCGAAGGCTATCCGGCGTCGTCTCTTGGTTCTGTTGCTTTGCGTGACGCTTTCGCGCATTCGTGCAACACGGCCTTCATCAGTTCCAGGGACAAGGTCAGCCAAGCCCAGCTCGAGTCGGCGGCAACTTCATTGGGAGTGGCAGTCCAAGCCCCGAAGCTGGGGGCCGATGCCTTCCTGGGATCCGTCCCGGGAAACGCCGACGGCACCGAGCACGCAGCTTCGATGATCGGCCAGGGCAAAGTGCTGCTCTCTCCCCTCGCCGCAGCTATCATGGCCGGTTCGGTGGCACATGGCGCGCCGGTGTCGCCGCAACTCGTCCTGAACCCCGGCGCAGCCTCACCCTCCGCGGGTGCCACCCCGACGGCGTCCGGCTCGCCGTCGTCGTCGGCCTCCCTCGCCGCGCCAGAGTCTCCCGCCGCGCCGGCGTCCGACAAACCGGTCACCCCGGCGGAGGCAGCAGCACTTAGCGACATGATGAGGGCTGTGGTGACCTCCGGCCACGCCGGTTTTCTCGCCTCGGTGCCGGGGGCGCCCGTGGGCGCGAAGACCGGGACGGCCGAATTCGGAAACGACAACCCGCCCAAGACGCATGCCTGGATCGTTGCAGTGCATGGAGACCTCGCCGTGGCAGTGTTCGTGGAAGACGGCGGCCTCGGTGCAACAACCAGCGGCCCGTTGCTCAAGTCGTTCCTGACCGCGGCCGGCTGACCGTCGCAGACCGCTGACCCACCACCGTCCGATCAGCGCCCTGTGAGCATGGGTCAGTTGCAGTGGTACATGGAGGGCATGAGGCACGCGCGCCTGGCGGCCGTGTTCGGCGTGATCGGAAGCTTCTCATTGGGCGTTGTTTTCGGACCCTTGGCCATTATGCAGGCTAAGAAGGCCGAGGGATTCGGGGTAGCGGCCCAGGATGGAAAGATCCTCGGTTGGGTGGGGATCGGCCTGTTCATCTTATGGGTCCTGTTTTTCGTTGCCTACATTGTCCTGTTCGCAGCGATCGTCGCGAACTTGCCACACACCCCGTACCCGGCCCGTAACGGAACATTTCCTGACCGCGGCAGGCCCAGCTGCACGGGATTCGCCGCGATATGTGAGCGAGGGTCGCCCGAAAGGGGGCGATATGTGAGCGAGCGTCGCAGGGGGGAGGGGCGCCCTCTGGACAGGTATTTCCGGCGGGTGCACACTTAATTCAACGCTTGTTGAATTAGTTGCGGCAATGAAGGTCAACTCCGGGAGTGGCCATGAACCAGCCTGAAAGCACCACATGCGTCGTTGTGGGTGGCGGTCCCTCGGGGGTGATGCTCGGACTCTTGCTGGCAAGGGCAGGCGTCGAGGTCACGGTCCTCGAAAAGCATGCCGACTTCCTGCGCGATTTCCGCGGCGACACCGTCCATGCCTCCACCATCCGGCTCTTGGATGAGCTCGGGCTGGGCGAAGGATTCCGGGCCTTGCCGCAAAGCAAGCTCGGCAATTTCAAACTCCCGGCGGGCGGCAAGGAGGTGACCCTGGCCGACTTCGACCGCCTCAAGCCGCCTTACGATTACGTAGCCATGGTTCCGCAGTGGGACCTCCTGAACTTCCTGGTGCACGCCGCCCAGCAGGAGCCGCAGTTCACGCTCCGGATGAACACTGAGGCCACGGACCTGCTGTACGACGACGGCGGGAAGGTCGCCGGGGTGGCGTACCGCGCCCGGGACGCGGCATCCGGCGTCGAAACCGGGACGGGGGAGCTTCGCGCGACGTTGACGGTGGCATGCGACGGCCGCGGCTCGGTGCTCCGGCAAAAGGCAGGACTGGTCCCCCGCGAGTTCCCCGTGCCGTTCGACACCTGGTGGTTCAGGCTCTCCCGGCACGCGGACGAGCAGGAACAGTTGGCCTCGATCATGCCCCGCTTCTCCGGTGCCGATGTCCTCCTCAGCTTGACCCGCAAGGATTTTTACCAGATCGCCTACATCGCGGAGAAGGGCAAGGACCCGCAATTGCGCGCAGAAGGGGTGGAGAGCTTCCGTGCCCGCGTGGCCCGCATCCGCCCGGATCTCGCGGACCGCGTGGACGAAATCAGCTCGATGGACGATCTCCATTTGCTCGACGTGAAGCTCAACCGGATCAAGCCGTGGCACAAGCCGGGTCTGCTCCTCATCGGAGACGCCGCCCACGCCATGTCTCCCGCGGGCGGTGTGGGGATCAACCTCGCCATCCAGGATGCCGTCGCCGCTGCCCAGCGCATCGCCCGCCCATTGCTTCAAGGCACCCTTGGCGAGTCAGATCTCGCTTCGGTGCAGAAGCGGCGATGGTTCCCCACCGTGGTGATCCAGAATGTGCAGCTTGTCATTCAGAAGGCGGTCTTCGGTCCCGCTGTGAAAGGCCGGTTGATGGGCCCGCCTAGTCCAGTGGTCTTTGTCGCGCTCCACGTTCCTTGGTTCCGGAAACTTCCAGCACTCATGATCGCCTTCGGCCCACGGCCGGAGCACGCCCCGGATTTCGCGCGCCGGAAGTCCGCCGTGACGCGGAAGCCGGTGTGAACAGGGGGCGCCGCCCCGGACAAGTGAGCAGCCGGGACGCAGTTCTCAGGGCGGCCCGCGAACAGTTCAGCCGCAAAGGATATGACGCCGCAACAGTCCGGGCCATCGCGGCCGAGGCCGGCGTGGATCCGTCCATGATCAACCATCATTTCGGCACCAAGGAGCAGCTGTTCATGGCTGCGCTCGAATCACCCGTGGATCCCAAGGACCACGTGTCGGCTGTCTTGAACGGGCCGCGGGAGGACATCGGGGAGAGGCTGGTGACCCGCTTCCTGACCGTGTGGGACTCGCCAGCGGGGGCAGCCGGCGTCGCGGTTTTGCGCACGGCGATGCAGCATGAGTGGAGTGCCGCGCTGGTCCGCGAGTTCATCCTGAACCGCGCTATCAAACCGCTTCTTGCGGGCCTGGGGGTGCCTGCGGAAGAGGCCTCGTGGCGCGGAAACCTGGTGGCATCGCAGCTTTCCGGACTCATCCTGACCCGCTACCTCGTTAAACTGGAGCCGATCGCCTCGGCGCCGCACGCCGTCGTCGTCCGGGCGTTGGGGCCGACAATCCAGCGGTATCTCACTGGCGCGGTTGGTGCGGACCACCTGGGCGGCTGAGGAGTCCCCCGCGGTCCGTGGGAAGATTGAACGCGTGGCCCATATTGACGTTTCAGGCATCGACTACTTCCTCTCCGACGGCACCCAATTGCTCAACGGTGTGACCTTCAAGGTCCCGGACGGTAGCAAAACAGCCCTGATCGGGCCAAACGGAACGGGAAAGACCACCCTGTTCAAGATCATCGCGGGCGACCTTACGCCTGACGAGGGAGTGGTAGGCCGTTCCGGCACGATGGGCATCATGCGCCAGTTCGTCGGCCAGGTCCGCGACGAATCCACCGTCCGTGACCTGCTCGTTTCCGCTGCGCCGCCGGCCCTCGCCGCGGCCGCCAAGGCGGTCGAGGACGCCGAGCTCGCCATGATGGAGCACGACGACGAGCCCACCCAAATGCGGTACGCCCAGGCGATCGTGGACTGGGGAGACGCCGGAGGGTACGACGTCGAGACCGTCTGGGACGAGGTCTGCATGGCCGCGCTGGGCATTCCCTTCGACCGCGCACAGCACCGCCCGGCGTCGAGCCTTTCGGGCGGCGAGCAAAAGCGGCTGGTGCTTGAGGCGCTCTTCTCCGGACCTGACCAGCTGCTGCTCCTCGACGAACCGGACAACTACCTCGATGTTCCCGGCAAGCGTTGGCTCGAAAGTAAACTCAACGAATCCAAGAAGACCGTCTTCTTCATCAGCCACGACCGCGAGCTGCTCAACAATGCCGCAGGCCGCATCGTGACGCTGGAACCCGGCATCAACGGCGCCGGCGCCTGGGTGCACGGCGGCGGCTTCGGCACCTATGTGGACGCGCGGATCGACCGCAATGCGCGATTCGAGGAACTGCGCAAGCGCTGGGACGAGGAGCACCTGAAGCTCAAGGAACTCGTCATCATGTACAAGACCAAGGCGGCCTTCCGCTCGGACATGGCCAACAAATACCAGGCCGCCCAGACGCGGCTCGCCAAGTTCCTGGAGGCCGGGCCGCCCGAGGCCCTGCCGCTCGAGCAGAACGTGCACATGCGCCTCAAGGGAGGCCGGACGGCCAAGCGCGCCGTGGTGGCTGAAAAGCTTGAACTCACGGGACTGATGAAGCCGTTCTCCACCGAGATCTGGTTCGGAGACCGGGTCGGCGTGCTGGGTTCCAACGGCTCGGGAAAGAGCCACTTCCTGCGGCTCCTGGCCGCCGGTGGCACCGACCCGGAGCGCGAACATTTGCCGGTTTCCGACGTCGAAATCGCTGAAGTTCCGCACGAAGGCACCGTCAAACTGGGTGCCAGGATCCGACCCGGATTCTTCGCGCAGACCCATTCCCGCCCGGATCTCCTGGGCCGGACGCTCCTGGACATCCTGCACCGCGGTGACGAACACCGTTCCGGGCTGGGCCGCGAAGCCGCTTCCGGCGCGCTCGACTCCTACGGGCTGGTGGGCTCGGCCGAGCAGAAGTACGAGTCGCTGTCGGGTGGGCAGCAGGCGCGGTTCCAGATCCTGCTCCTCCAGTTGTCGGGCGCCACGCTACTGCTCCTGGACGAACCCACGGACAACCTGGACCTGCACTCTGGCGAAGCCTTGGAGCGCGCGATCGACGCGTTCGAGGGCACCGTTCTTGCCGTCACGCACGACCGTTGGTTCGCGAAGTCCTTCGACCGTTTCCTCGTCTTCGGATCCGACGGCAAAGTCTACGAGTCCGACGAGCCCGTCTGGGACGAGTCGCGGGTAGAGCGGGCGCGCTGACTTCCAGCCGACTTCGTCCGGGCGCCGAGCCCGGGTCCCGATGCGGGCCCGGGAACGCACGACGCCGTCCCGCGCCTTCGAACCCTCGCTCACCTATGGCTTGTGATCGCGGAACGCTCGCTCACCATAGGTGAGCGAGCGTCGGCCGAAAGTGCCCCATTGGTGAGCGAGCGTCGGTGGAAAGTGCCCCATAGGTGAGCGAGCGTCTAAGCCGTTCGGCACGCAGGGTGCCTGCCGGCTCACGCGACCGGTTTACACGCCCCACCCACGCGGCCATATGATCACCAAAGATGATGAAATGATCATTTCTGGATAGCATATGAGCATGAGGACTGCTGACCGCCACCGGCTCATTGGCGAGCTGCTGCGCAAGCGCGAAGAGATTACCGTTGACGAACTGGTTGCCGAATGCGGGGCATCGGGGGCCACTATTCGGCGCGACCTGGAAATCCTCGCGTCCCACGGTGTCCTGCGCCGGGTGCATGGCGGGGCCCGCAGCCTCGTGGACCGCGGCGACAACCCCGGCTACGGGCAGCGCGAACTCGAGGACCAGGACGCCAAGGAGAGGATCGCCGTCGCCGTCGAACGGCTGCTCCGCGACCGCGATCATGTGTGGCTCGACAGCGGTTCAACGGCAACGGAGATCGCGCGCCGGCTCGCGCAGCGTGAACTGACCATCATGCCGATGTCCCTACGCTCGGTGGAGTTCCTGGCCACGGACCTTCCCTCGGGACGGCGTCCGGGTCTCCTGCTGCCCGGCGGCAGCCTGGTTCCCGGCGAGCAGTCGTTCCGGGGACCAATGGCAGAGGCCAACATCCGCTCATTGCGCTTTGATGCCGCCATCGTGACGCCGTGTGCCATCAACCTCAAGGACGGCCTGCTGGCGCACGATCTCGAGGACGCCGCGATCAAGCGGGCAGGCTTGGAATCGGCCAGCCGGGTGATCGTGGCCTGCACAGGAAGCAAATGGAATGCACAGGCCGTGGCCTTGGTTGCAGCCATGGACGCGGTAGATGTCATTGTGACGGACCGGAAGCCAAGCACCGAAGAACGCACCCTACTTGAAAATCTCTCCGTGGAAGTTGTGATCGTATGACCACCAGCACCCGAACCGCTCCGAACGTCAAGGCCGCGGCAATCGCCACTTTCCTGGTCTTCGGCATGAACGGGCTGGTATTTGCCAGCTGGGCGGCGCGCATCCCCGCCGTCACCCAGACCCTGCACCTGACGTCCGGACAGATGGGCACCCTCCTACTGTGCACCGCCGTCGGGTCCCTTGTGGCGCTGCCCTCCGCGGGGTGGGTTGTGGGCAGGATCGGTACGGCCAATACCGTCCGCGCCGCGGGGCTCCTTGCCGCTTCCGCCGGAGCGGCTATTGCCTTCTCCCTGATGGCTGAATCCGTAGCCGGCACCGCGCTGGCGCTGTTTTTCTTCGGTGTGGGAGTCGGTCTGTGGGACGTTTCGCAGAATATTGAGGGGGCCGACGTCGAACACCGCCTCGGGCGCACCATCATGCCGCAGTTCCACGCAGCCTTTAGCGGGGGCGCCTTTGTGGGTGCGCTGATTGGTGCATGGCTTTCCGAGATAGGCGTCGGACTTCCGGAGCACTTGCTGGTCATTGCCGGCGTCGTGGTTCTTCTCACCTTGACCGCGCCGCGCTACTTCATGCCCCACGAGACCACGGGAACGGCGCCCGACGACGGCGCGCCCGCCGTGAAGGGTCCCTCCGCCTGGCGGGACTCCCGCACCCTGTTGATCGGCGTCGTGGTCCTTGGGGCGACCCTGACGGAAGGCGCCGGAAACGACTGGATCGCTAAGGCATCGGTGGATGGCCTGAATGCTTCCGAATCGACGGGCGCCCTGTTGTTCGCGCTCTTCGTGGCGGCGATGACCTTGATGCGTTTCGTTGGCGGCCGTGCGATCGACCGGTTCGGACGCGTAGCCGTGCTGCGGGTCAGCATGGCCGCCGCAGCGGTGGGCCTGGCTCTCTTCGTTTTCGCGGGCAACCTCGTCCTTGCCGGGGTGGGTGCGGCCCTTTGGGGTATCGGCGCAGCCTTGGCCTTCCCGATGGGCATGTCCGCTGCTGCCGATGACCCGAAACACGCGGCCGCACGCGTCTCGGTGGTCTCGACCATCGGCTATGTGGCGTTTCTAGCCGGCCCGCCGCTTCTGGGATACCTCGGCGACCATACCGGTATCCACATGGCACTGCTTGCCATCGGGGTGCCGATCCTGATGGCCCTGTGGCTGGCCGGCGCCGCGAAGCCCCTCGTTAAAAGCAACTAACTCGCAGTTGTTGTCGTTTTGACGCGTCAAACGACAACAACTGCGAGTCCGTTGGGTGGCTACAACGAGCGGTGCTACGGGGCCGAGGTGGCGGGAGCCGTAGGAATGGCGCTCGGCGATGCCCCGTTGGTGGGAGCTCCGCTCTGCCGATTCCGGCCCTGGCCGCCCTGGCCGTTGAAGTTCTGGAACTGGCCGCGGCCCGGACGGGCCTGGCCAGCATCCATGAGCTTGGTGACGCCGACGCCTCCGAAGAAGCCCACGGCGACGAGAAGCACGGCAAGGAGGATCTGCGTCAGACGGCCCATCTGGAAGCGCTTCTTGGGCACGAACGGCTCGGGCGCCTGAGGTTGGCCCCAACCCTGCCCGGTGGGTTCCTGGCCGGTGGCCTGCAGGACCGCGGTGGGCTGTCCGGCGTGGGGCTGCTGGGTGTAGGGCTGCTGGGGCTCCGGCTGGTTCGTGGGGCCGGGCTCCGGTGCTGAATAGGACATTTGTGGATCTCCTGTTGGCTGTTTCTTTTTTGAGTTGCTGGGGGTGGAAGTGTGGGCGGCTATTCGTACCGCAGGGCGTCGATCGGCCGTAGTTTCGCCGCCTTGTTGGCCGGGTAGATTCCGAAAATCAGGCCGATCGCAGCGGATACCAGGAACGACAGCCACACCGTCCACCACTGGACTTCGGGTTGCGTTCCGAGCAGGGGGAAGGCGCTGCCGATGTAGCCCGCGGCAATTCCCAGCACCCCGCCAATCAGCGAAATGATGAGCGATTCGATCAGGAACTGGCTCACGATGCTGCCGCGCGAGGCTCCGATCGCCTTGCGGATGCCGATTTCGCGGGTGCGTTCAGTGACCGTGACGAGCATGATGTTCATGACGCCGATTCCGCCAACCAGGAGCGAAATGCCGGCCACGGCCCCCAGGAGGATGGTCAGCGTGGCCGTGGTGGTGGTGGCCGTCGTGAGGATCTGCGCCTGGTTCCGCACCTGATAGTCACGATTGGCGGAGGTGACGTTGTGCCTGGCATCGAGGATCATCTGAACCTCGTTCTGGGCCTGGTTCATCACGTCCGCTGACTTCGCCTGGACCGTGATGGAGGCAAGGGACGGCGAATACCCGGTGAACTTGTCCTGGGCTGCGCTGTAGGGGATCACCACAATGTCGTCTGGATCGTTGAGCCCCGAGGACCCCTTTTGAGCCAGGACGCCGGAGACCACGAAGTTCTGGCCATTGAGGGCGATCGTCTGCCCAACGGCCGAGGTCACAGAGCTTCCCACCAGGTCCTGTGCCACGGTATTGCCGATCACGGCCACTGCGGTGCCGCTGCTGGCGTCACCGTCGCTGAAGTAGGACCCCGCCGCGAGCGTGTCGTTCGAAATGGAAAAGTACGACGGCGTGGTCCCCACGAAAGTTGCGACAGCATGGGTTGCGTCCTGGTAAGTACCCGTGACGTTCTGTGCCGTGACTACCGGCGCTGTTGCGGCGACGTCGGGGGCCATAACGGGATCTGTCAGCGCGGCCATGTCCTGGAGCGTGAGGTTGGTGCCGCGGGAGCGCGGACCGGTGACGGCTTGTCCGCCGCCTGCTGCGCGGCCGCCCGCTGTCGTCTGGCGGCTGACCGTAAGCACGTTGGTTCCCAGCTTGCCGATCTGGGCCTTGATGGCGTTGGAGGTTCCGGCTCCTACGGCCAGCAGGATGATGACGGATGCGATGCCGATCAAGATGCCCAGGGTGGTGAGGATGGAGCGCATCTTGTTGGCCATCACCCCCGTCAGGGCGAAGCGAACGGATTCGGCGATCATCATGCCGGCACCGCCGTGGCTACAGGGTGGGCATTAACGGCGCGGATCCTGTGATCCTCAATGATGTGACCGTCCTGGAAGCGCACAACGCGGTTGGCCCGCGCCGCGACGTCCGCCTCGTGGGTGATCATCACAATGGTCCGGCCGTTGGCGTGCAAGGACTCGAAGAGATCCAGGATTTCGTGCGAGGACTTGGTGTCCAAAGCTCCCGTGGGCTCGTCGGCCAGGAGCAACACCGGGTTGGTCACGAGTGCCCGGGCGATGGCAACACGCTGCTGCTGTCCACCGGACAGCTGCGAAGGCTTGTGGTCCGCCCGCTCAGCCAAACCCACTGAATCGAGTACTTCCAGGGCCCGCTCGCGCCGTTCCTTGCGGTGCACTTTTGCGTAAGCGAGCGGCATGGAGACGTTGTCCACGGCCCGCGTGCGCGGTATCAGGTTGAAGTTCTGGAAGACGAAGCCGATTTTCCGGTTGCGGATCTGCGCGAGCTGGAATTCATCCAGGGTCCCGGTATCGATGCCGTCCAAGTGATACGTCCCCTGAGTGGCGCCGTCGAGGCAGCCGATGATGTTCATCATGGTGGACTTTCCGGAGCCCGAGGCGCCGATGATGGCCACGAAGTCGCCCCGGTCAATGGAGATGCTGACGGAATCGAGTGCCCGTACTTCGGCTTCCCCTTTGCCATAGATCTTGCTCACGGAGTCCAGTTGGATGACAGCGTCGTTCACGGCTGCTTACCCGCCATTTCCACGTGTGCCACCGGTGCCGCCCGTAATTCCGGCGCCGCCGGTACCACCGAATCCGCCCGTACCGCCAAGTCCGCCTGTCCCGGTCCGTCCGGTGGTGCCGGTGGTGTCCAGGGTGGATGAGATAGCCGGGAGTTCAATCTGGTCGCCCGCGCTGAGTCCGGTGAGCACCTGGGTGCGGCCGTTGTCCGTGATCCCGGTGGTGATGGTCACCGCCGTCGCCGTCCCGTTCTTCATCACGTTGACGGTCTGCCTGGTTCCCGTGGTGGTAATGGCAAGCGAAGGCACAGTCAATGCGTTCTTGGCGGTCGCCGTGGTTACGGAGATGTTTGCGCTTTGGCCGAGCCGCAGGGCGGCCGGAGGGTTCTTGATGGAGATCGTCACGGGATAGCTGACCACGTTGTTGGTGGTTGTGGCGTTCTGGGCGATCGCCGTGATGGTACCTGTGACCGGTGCCGCGGAGGGGTCGGTCTTGAGCGCCGGGAAGGTGAAGGTGGCCGAGTCGCCGGTCTTCATGGCGGCAATGTCCGATTCGGCGAAGTTGGCGATGACTTGCAGGTGCGCGGTGTCGCTGATCGTAATCAGTCCGGAGGACGAGGTGCTCGCGGCGCTCGTGGAAGAGCTGCCGGAGGAGCCGGAAGCTCCGGACGAGCCGGAACCCGAGGATCCGGAAGAGCCGGAGCTGCTGCCGGCGTTGCCGCCGACGACGGCGTTCACGGCGGTGACAGTACCTGAAACCGGGGCCGCGAGTGAGCAGGACGCCAGGTTTTTGGTTGCGGTATCAACGGCAATCTGGGCAGACGTGGTGTTGGATGTGGCGCCGCCACCGCTTTGGGCGGAATTGAGGGCCGTCGCTGCCGAGGCAATCTGCTCCTTGTCCTTGAGGGCCGAGCTGGCTTGCTGGTTGGCTGCCTGGGTCAGTGCTTGGTTGTCCTTCGCGAGCTGGGCTTGTGCTGCGCTGAGCGCGTTCTGGGCCGGCTGGCTGCTCGGCTGGGCGCTGGCAGCGGCCTGGGCCGTGGCGACAGTCGCATTGTCATTGTTCACGGCCGTCTGCGCGGCGGCCACGGCACTGGCCTGCTGGCTCGCGTCCAGGTTGGCCGTTTGCTGGGCGTTGGTGAGGCTCTGGCTTGCCGAAGCCACCTGGTTGCTGGCTGAGGCCTGTTGTTGGTTTGCCTGCGCCGCGGCGGAATCCAGTTGCGCCTGGGCAACGGCCAGCGCGTTCTGGGCGTTCGTCGGATCAATGGTGACCAGCACCTGCCCGGCCGTGACCTGCTGACCGGTCACCGCAGAGACAGTGGCGATGGGCCCGGTGCAGTTCTGCGCATTGATGACGGTGGTGCTTGCGGGCGAGACGTTTCCGCTGGCCGTGGAAACCGCGGCGAGGTCCGCTGAGCTGACCGCGACGGTGCGGGCGGTGGTATCGGCGGCCGTTTGCGGCACACCGTTCAGCACGAAGAAGGCACCGGCGGCAATGCCCACGACGGCCACCCCGATGCCGCCGTTGATGAGTTGAGGTTTTGAGAGCATGCCCGAAGACTATTGTCGCTCTCTTGGAGAAGACCGAGTGCTACCTGATGGTTTACCCTACGTGACGCTCCGCTCGACGTGCCGCTTGCGGCGCGCGACCCTCGATCTCCACTCCAGGGCGTGCCGTGCGTCTATATTCTCCACAATGCATATTTTCTGACAGGCCAGCCACCAGAGAAGCACGATGGTGGACGCCAAGCAAGCGCCACCCACCACATCCGTGAACCAATGGGCAGCCAAATAGATCCGGCTGATCATCATGGCCAGCATTCCGCCGATCGCGAGCAGCCACGTCCAGGCGCGGCCGATGAGGAGCGCTATCACCAGAACGAATGCCGTGGTAGCGGATACGTGCCCCGATGGGTATGAATAGGTGTCCGTAGCCACATGCGCATTGAGGGGACGCGGCCTGTGAATGACCAACTTGAGCAACTGGGTCAGCAACATCACGCTGAGTCCTGCCATGGCGGAGAATACGGCCGACCGGGGTCTCCTCCGGATCAACAACGCCAAGGCGAGCAGAATGTGGAAGACCAGCATTCCCGTGTAGCCGGTCCAGTTGAGGGCGATGTTCAGGCTGTCCCAGAACGGTGCGTGGAGGGTCGCCATGAATGCTTGCCATGCGTCGTCCACGCCCTGGAAAGGCGGGTTTCGATCCCCCGCAAGCAGAATGCCGCCGAGGACCGCGGCGATTGCGAGCAGCACGGTCGAGATGACAATGGTGCGTCCCTGATCGAGCTTGCGGGGGAGAATGACCCTCACCATCTCCACATCCTAGCCAGCCCGCCGATAGTCTGGTGGGATGGGAAGCAAGCTGCGATGGGGCCATTGGGACGTGAGAAACGTGGCGCGGCTCGATCGCGCCATTGTCCGGGCGGTTTCCCGGTGGCCGGAGGGCCGGCACGATGCTGTCTGGAAAAACCTCTCGGAGGCCGCTACCAAGGGCAAGCTCTGGTTTGCCGTAGCTGGCGTCTGTGCGGCAATTCCAGGTAAGCCCCGCCAGGCCGCGATCCATGGACTCCTGGCCCTTGGGGTGGCATCAGCCGTCACCAATCTGGGTTTCAAGACGCTTCTTCCACGGACGCGGCCGTTGCCCGAGCACCTTCCGGTCTTCCGTTTTGTGAACCCGCAGCCCACAAGCTCGTCGATGCCTTCGGGCCATTCCGCGTCTGCGGTGGCATTCACTCTTGGCGTCGCGCTGGTGGATCCCCGCCTTGGTGCAGTTTTGGCTCCCGTTGCGGCGGGTGTGGCGTATTCCCGGGTCCATACGGGCGCCCACTGGCCTTCCGACGTCGTGCTGGGCTCCGCGATCGGCGCCGGAGCGGCCCTCCTGACGCGAAAGTGGTGGCCGGCCCGGCCTCCCGTTCCGGACACGGACCGTTCACCGGCCGACGCGCCTGCAGTCGGCGACGGCGAGGGGCTAAGTATTGCGGTCAACGCCCTCGGCGGTTCCTACTCGCCGGACACCGAAACCCAGCTCCGAGAAATATTCCCCAAGGCGTATATAAACCTGATTTCCGATGGCGATGACGTGGCTGCCGAAATCCAGGCCACAGCAGGGCGGCCCGGGACCAAGGCCGTGGGCGTGTGGGGCGGTGATGGAACTGTCGGCGCGGCCGCAGCGGCCGCCGTCGAGCACTCACTGCCCTTGCTGGTGCTACCGGGCGGAACGCTCAACCACTTTGCTCGCGACGTGGACGCACGGTCCCTCGAAGGCGCCCTTAAGGCCGCCAAAACGGGCGCCGCGGCGTGGACAGATCTGGGCCACGTGAGCGCCGGCCGTGGGATCGACGGCAAGGACGAGGTTGCGGAGCTCATCATGCTGAATACTGCCAGCGTTGGCGTGTACCCCAACTTGGTGCGCCGCCGCGAGCGGCTTCAGCCTGCCATGGGGAAACCCCTCGCGGGACTCGTCGCGGGTCTGCGCACCTTCGGGGCGGCAACCCCCACCACTCTCCTGATCAACGGAGTGCACCACAAGCTGTGGATCCTCTACATAGGCCGCGGCCGCTACTACCCGCGGGACCTGGCACCATTGACGCGGCCCGTGCTTGACGACGGGGTGCTGGATATCCGCATGGTCACGGCCGATGAGCCCTTTGCGCGGTTGCGTCTGCTGTGGGCGGTCCTCACTGGAACCGTGAGTACATCGAAGGTGACCCACCTCAGCGAGGCCGGGGAAATCAGCATCGAAGCGATCGGAGAGCCGCTCGTGATTGCGGTCGACGGCGAGCCGTTGCCGGGTGTGCGGACCGCGGAGTTCACAGTCCGCCGTCGTGCGCTTCGGGTGTATTCACCGCTTGCCTAATGCTCTCCCAAGTGCCCTGCAAGCCCTGAGCGCGGCCGACATCATCCATAGGGACTACCCTGACCTGCCCCTGAATCATCCCTGAGACCGGCGAATTCGGCCGTACCGGTGGATAGCGTTGTACGTACAGTCACCACATAGCTGCAGCAAGCGGAGGGAACGCTTCCATGATTGAGGCAACAGGCTTGAGGAAGGTCTACGGCGCAAAGACAGCCGTGGACGGAATCAGCTTCACCGTACAGCCCGGGAAAGTCACGGGCTTTCTTGGCCCGAACGGCGCCGGCAAGTCCACCACCATGCGCATGATCATGGGTCTCGACCGCCCGACGTCGGGCGACGTCATTGTCAACGGCCGGCATTACTCCCAGCACAAAGCCCCGCTCCACCAAGTGGGAGCGCTGCTCGATGCCAAGGCGGTGCACACGAGCCGCAGTGCGTACAACCACCTGCGCGCAATGGCAGCGACCCACGGGATTCCAAACTCGCGCGTTGAGGAAGTCATCGAGATGACCGGCCTCACCGCAGTTGCCAAGAAGAAGGCCGGAGGGTTCTCCCTCGGCATGGGCCAGCGGCTTGGCATCGCCAACGCATTGCTGGGTGATCCCCAGACGCTCATCCTCGACGAACCGGTCAACGGGCTGGATCCCGAGGGCGTCCAGTGGGTCAGGAACCTCGCCCGTTACCTGGCAAGCCAGGGCAAGACCATCTTCATTTCCAGCCACCTGATGTCCGAGATGGCCCAGACCGCCGACCACCTCATTGTGATCGGTCGCGGCAAGATCATTGCCGACACCACGGTGGACGCGCTGATCGAGAGCCAGAGCCGCAAGCGCACGTTGGTCCGTACCTCGGAGACCACCCGCTTGTCCGAGTTGCTGGCCCGCGACGGTGTCCGGGTGGAGCAGAACGAACGTGAAACCCTGGAAATCTACGGGGTGGAGCCGATCCGCATCGCAGAGCTCGCCCTCGACAACCGCGTGCTGGTTTACGAACTCACTCCGCTCACGTCGTCACTGGAGGAAGCCTACTTCCAGCTGACCAAGGACGAGGTGGAATACCACTCGCACATCACCGGCGGACCGGCAGCGCCAGGCGGGACGCTGAACGGAAGCCCTGCCAGCGCCGGCGCCACATCCGCTGCCACCATGGAAGGGATCCAGTCATGAGCACCACCACCGTCAGCAAGAAACATGCGATCCCGTCAGCCGGGACCGGTGGCGTCACTTTCCTCCGTGTGCTGAACTCCGAGTCCATCAAGTTCCGGACCCTCATGAGCACCAAGATCCTGTTGCTCCTCACCTTCGTGGCCATTGTCGGCATCGGCCTGCTGTCAGCCCTCGTCCGGTGGAACTTCATCAACCAGATGGTCGAAGTCGGCCGGCAGGGTCACAAGGAAACGGTGCAGCAAGCAGTTGACTCCTTCCCGCCGGGATCGGGATTCAGCCTCTACAACCTGCCGAACGCCGGACTCAACATCGGCATCCTCGTCATGGGATCCCTGGCCGTGCTCTTCATCGCCTCTGAGTACGCCACCGGCATGATCCGGTCAACCATGAATGCGGCGCCGGGGCGGCTCTCCACCTTCGGTGCCAAAGCCGTGGTCCTGGTTGTGGTCTCCTATATCCTTTCGGTCGTGGCCGGCGTCGTGACCTTCCTCTTGGCCTCACCCATGTTCGCCAACTTTGGCCTTGACCTCGGCTGGAACACGGACGGCGTCCTTTACAGTGTTTTCACCGGCGGCCTTTATGTCTCCGGTGTCGCGCTGATCGGCCTCTCGCTCGGAACACTGCTGAAGAACCCTGCCGGCGGCATCACCGTCCTGGTGGGCATCATGTTCGTCCTCCCGTTCGCAGGCCAGTTCCTCAGCTTCGCACCGGGGGACTTCTGGAAGTACGTCCCCCAGTACCTGCCCAGTGAAGCCGGCGGCCGCTTCTTGTCGATCGGCCACGTCGACGGCACCCTGGATCCGTGGGCGGGCGGCCTCGTGTTCCTTGGCTACGTCATCTTGTTCATGGTTCCTGCCCTCATTGCGCTCAAGAAGCGGGACGTCTGATTCGCAATCGCGTGATCCGCGATCCATGGACAACCTCTCCGGGCAAGGCCACTAGGCTCAAGCCATGAGTGAAGAGTTGCCAGCACAGGACGCGTCGGCCCACGTGGCCGACGCGTCCTTTGCTGAAATCACGCTGCGGCGCCGTGGCAGGATCCGCCGCTATCTCTTTGAGCACCCGCGCGTCATGGACGCCGTGGTGGTGCTTTGCTATTCGCTCCTGGCACTGCCTACGCTGATCAGCTCCATCGTGGACGGCAAATGGTTCGCCGCCCTGCTGCTCGTTGCCATCGCCGCCATCCTGTTCCTTCGACGCCGCAATCCGCTGAGTGTCACCGCGACCGTTGCGGTCCTCGAAGTGGCCGTGACGCTGCTGAATCCCTGGGGTTCGAACGTCTCGGCGGGATTGTGGTTTGCGCTGTATGCGGTGGCCGTGGCGAGGGCCCGGACCTTCGCGTTGACGGTGTTCGGCGCGGCGAGCCTGCCCCTGACGCTCGTGTATCTCTTCATGTGGACCAGTCCGGCGGCCCCTGCCAACGGAGAGGCGATTCCGGAGAATTTCCACCTCATCAGCAACATCGCGGCCGCGGTCAGCATCTTGTTGTCCAACCTGATCGCCACCGGCATCGGCATTTCGGTGCGGCAGCGGCGTGAGCATGAGAGCGAAATCAGGGCCTGGGCTGCCCGCACGGCCCGCTTGGGTTCCGTCACCGAACGCAACCGGATCGCCCGCGAGATGCACGACGTCGTGGCGCACTCGCTGACGGTCATGATCAGCCTCTCGGACGGTGCCGCCGTCGTGGTCAAGAAGGATCCTGAGCGCGCGGGTGAGGTGCTTGGCGAACTCTCGCGCACCGGCAGGACTGCGCTGGCTGATATGCGCCGCGTCCTCGGCGTGCTGCGGGAAGACTCCGCGCGCCCGGCGCCCCTGGAGCCCTTGGTTTCCGGGCACGACCTGAGCAAACTCCTGGACGGATTCCGGACGGCGGGGCTGCCGTTGCACTATTCACACACGGGCCCTGCCCTTCCTGAAGACCCGGCGTTGCAACTCACGGTCTACCGGATCGTGCAGGAATCCCTGACCAACGTGCTCAGGTACGGGCGCTCCTTGAGCCAAGTGGATGTGCGGATCGTGCGGGAGGGTGACTCGGTCACCATTGAAGTGCTCGACGACGGCAGGGGCTCCCGGGAGCCGGGAACCGAAGAGGCGGCCTTGGGCACGGGCCAAGGCATCGCGGGAATGCGTGAACGTGCGGGAATTTATGCCGGAACCGTGGATGCCGGTCCTGGAATCCACGGCGGATGGCGGGTCCATGCGGAGCTGAAATGGAATGGCGACAAGGGGAAATCATGACAGACAATGCTCCCATCAGGGTTCTATTGGTCGACGACCAGCCCCTGCTACGCATGGGATTTCGGCTCATCCTCGAAGGCGAGGACGACCTCGAAGTGGTGGGCGAAGCCTCCGACGGTGCCGAAGCCGTGCGGAAGGTGAAGGAACTGGAACCCGACGTCGTGCTCATGGACGTCCGGATGCCCGCCATGGATGGAATCGAAGCCACACGGCGGATCACGGCCTCGTCAACCAACGCCAGGATCATCATCCTGACCACTTTCGACCTCGACGAGTATGCCTTCTCCGGCTTGCAAGCTGGGGCTTCCGCCTTCCTGCTCAAGGATGTTGCGCCTGCCGAGTTGGTCCAAGGCGTCCGGCTCGTGGCCAGCGGCGACGCCGTGGTTGCTCCGAGGGTCACCCAGCGGCTCCTGGAAACCTACGTCCGCGGGGGCCGCGTTCCCGGCCAGGCCGCAGCCCCGGCCCGCGATCCACTGCTCGAAGAATTGACGCCCCGCGAAACCGAGATGCTGGAGGCTATCGCCGGAGGGCTGTCCAACGCCGAAATCGCGCACAAATTCTTTTTGTCCGAAGCCACGGTCAAGACCCACGTCCGGCGCATCCTCACCAAGCTGCACCTGCGGGACCGGGTCCAAGTGGTGGTCTACGCCTACGAAACAGGACTCGTGATCCCGAGCAACCCGGATTACTAGTGACGCGATACCGCCTCGCCGGCGACGTCCGCGGCCGCGGCTAGACTCGGAGCCATGCCTTCGAACTCCGCTGCAGAACACATCCAGGACCTTGGCGCTTATGTCAGCGCATCGCCGTCGAGCTTCCACGCCGTCAACGAGGCCGCGCGCCGGCTCGATGCGGCCGGTTTCACGGCCCTTGATGAACTTCAGCATTGGGAAGGCGGGGCCGGCAGCTTCTACGTGATCCGGGACGGCGCCCTCATTGCATGGGTGACGCCGGAAGGCGCCACTCCGACCACGGCATTCAATATCCTTGGCGCCCACACGGATTCTCCGTCTTTCAAGCTCAAGCCCAAGCCGACAACGGGGAAGTTCGGTTGGCTGCAGGCCGGCGTCGAAGTCTACGGCGGACCCTTGTTGAACTCCTGGCTGGACCGTGAGCTTCGGCTCGCAGGGCGCCTCGTGATGCTGGACGGCACCCAGCACCTCACGGCAACCGGACCGCTCCTGCGCTTCCCGCAATTGGCCATCCACCTTGACCGGGCCGTCAATGACGGCCTCACGCTGGACAAGCAACAGCACATGAACCCCGTGTTCGGCCTCGGCGATCCCGATTCCGCGGATGTCCTGGCAATCCTGGCGGACTCGGTGGCCGGGGTTTCCGTGGATCCGGCGCAGATCGGCGGCTACGACATCGTCGTCGCGGACACCCAGGCACCTGAGCAGTTCGGTGCCAAGGGCGAACTGTTTGCATCGGGGCGGCTCGACAACCTCTCCTCAACCCACGCCGGGCTCGCGGCACTGATTGCGCACGCAACCGCGGGCGCGTCGGCTGCCGGCCCCATCGCGGTCCTGGCCGCCTTCGACCACGAAGAAATCGGCTCTGCCTCGCGCTCGGGCGCCTGCGGACCCATCCTCGAAGACATCCTCACCCGGATCTCCGACGGATTGGGCGCAACGGTGAGCGAACGGCGCCAGGCGTTGTCGGCGTCGTTCTGTGTTTCCGCGGATGCCGGCCACGCCGTCCACCCCAACTACCCGGAGCGGCACGATCCGGCCAACCGACCGATCCTCAATGGCGGACCGCTTCTCAAGATCAACGCGAACCAGCGGTACGCCACGGACGCTACCGGCGCGGCATTCTGGGCGCGGCTCTGCGGCGAGGCGGGTATCCCCTACCAGGAGTTCGTCTCCAATAACGACGTCCCGTGCGGCTCCACCATCGGTCCGCTGACGGCCACCCGCCTGGGGATCCGGACGGTCGACGTAGGCGTGCCCCTTCTGTCGATGCACTCCGCACGCGAGCTATGCGGCGTTGAAGACCCGCGCCACCTGGCCACGGTGACGGAGTTGTTCTTCCGCACGGCGATCTAGCTCAAGACGCCAGGCTCACCACGAGGTTGATGGTGGTGGCCAGGATCCCGACGCCGAAAACGTAGGCGAGCAGGCTGTGCCGCAAGGCGGCAGACCGCATTGCCCTGGTGGTGATCGACGTGTCCGAAACCTGGTACGTCATCCCGAGGCTGAACGCCATGTAGGCGAAGTCCGTGTATTGCGGCGGTTCCTTTTGGTTGAACTCGATGCCGCCGGGCGGATCGGACGTGTAGTAAACCTCGGCATAGCGCAGGGTGAAGAGGGTGTGCACCAGCAGCCACGACGCCACGGCACCGACGAGGGCCAGCAGGGCGAGCATGAATTTGTCGACGCCGTGCGCGTCCTTCGCGCCGAACATCACCAGGACGAAGGCTGCGAGGGAGCCGACGGCGGCACACAGGATCAGGAGATCGGCCGTGGAGCGCCGTGGATCTTCTTCCCTGGCGTGGCTTCTGGTCTGATCGGCCTTCATCCGAGTGATGACTGTCCACACGAAGATGTTGTAGACCACCGCGGCCACTGCCCAGCCCGCCGCGGGCGCGTAGATCCACTGTCCCCAAATTCCGGTCGCCACTGCGGCAGCGATGCCGGTGACGATCATCAGCAAGAATCGCAATCGGGAACGTTTGGCACGGGCAGACTTCGGACCTTGGTTCTTTGCTGCGGCGTTCATAGTCAGATCATGGCACGCCTGGCTAGAGGCTCAGGCGTCACGCCACGCAGACTTTTGGGCTCATGCATGGAGCAGCGCCCCGGAAAACCGGGGGATCCCGACGCCGGACGGTCCAGAAAGTTGAACAGCGTGACGGCTTAGCTGCCGTGACGCCTTAGCTGCCCGGCCGGGGCGCGAACATGATGACGGCCACTCCGAAGATGCAGATCATGGCGCCGATGATGTCCCAACGGTCCGGGCGGAAGCCATCCATAAGCATTCCCCAAGCCAACGATCCGGCGATGAACACCCCGCCGTAAGCGGCAAGCACGCGGCCGAAGTGTGCGTCAGGCTGGAACGCCGCCACGAAACCGTAGATACCCAGGGCTGCGATACCGAGGCCCGCCCACCACCACGGTTTGGCCTCCCTGACTGATTGCCACACGAGCCAGGCCCCGCCGATCTCGGCGATGGCCGCGAGGATAAAGAGTGCGACGGATTTGAGGACGGTCATGGGTTCAGTCTGCCTGAGCCTGGCGTCGCGGTACCACGCGGGTTATCCACACATCTGGGTTATCCACATACGCGGCGCCGCGCATTCCACCATGCCGACACGCCGAATAGGCTTAGAGGCGGGAAATGGACTAAGATATTGAAGTCTGTGCTGCGCCTGCTTCCGCTTCTGGAAGCGGTCATCAGCACTGTTCATCGCAAATGAACCTCCTGTTACGGAAATGCCGTAACCGCTTAGCCCAAAGGAGGTGGGTTCACATATGCGTCCTTACGAATTGATGGTAATCATCGACCCCGAGGTCGAAGAGCGTACCGTAGAGCCGTCGCTTCAGAAGTTCCTCAATGTCATCACCACCGATGGTGGAACCATCGAAAAGGTTGACATCTGGGGCCGCCGTCGCCTCGCTTACGACATCAAGAAGAAGTCCGAAGGTATCTACGCTGTGGTGAACTTCACCGCCAAGCCGGAAACCGCCAAGGAACTTGACCGCCAGCTGAGTCTCAACGAGACCATCATGCGCACCAAGATCACCCGCCCCGAAGAGCAGAAGGTCGTTGCTGAGTAATTTCAGCTCCAGGCTTTCATTCTTTACCCCGCAGGAACGAACAAGGAGGCAGTAGATGGCAGGCGAAACCACTATTACGGTCATCGGTAATCTCACCAATGACCCCGAACTGCGGTTCACACCGTCAGGCTCGGCGGTAGCGAACTTCACCATCGCTTCTACTCCCCGGACCTTCGACCGCCAGTCCAATGAGTGGAAGGACGGGGAAACCCTGTTCCTCCGCGCATCGGTATGGCGCGAAGCAGCCGAAAACGTCGCCGAATCCCTCACCAAGGGCATGCGCGTGATCGTTTCCGGCCGCCTGAAGAGCCGTTCCTACGAAACCAAGGAAGGCGAGAAGCGCACCGTTATCGAGCTCGAAGTCGATGAAATCGGCCCGAGCCTGCGTTACGCCAATGCCAAGGTCAACCGCACCCAGCGCTCCGGCGGTCAGGGTGGCCAGGGCGGCTTCGGCGGCGGCAACAATAGCGGCGGCTTCGGAGGTGGCGGCGCTGGTGCAAACCAGGGCGGCAACTCCGGCGGAACGTGGGGCGGCGGCCAATCCGCACCGCAGGAAGACCCCTGGGCTACCCCGGGCGTCAGCAATGCGGGTGGATGGGGCAACGGCCCGGATTCCGAACCTCCCTTCTAAACACTCATAAAAGTTCGACGCCGGAACCCGCCGGACGTGCCGCAAGGCACCCGGGTGGCGACCGCCGTCGAGCACCACCATCCCGTGGATCCATTCCACGGGCTCCATAGAAAAGGAGCTCCACGATGGCTAAGGCTGAACTCCGTAAGCCCAAACCAAAGTCCAACCCCTTGAAGGCCGCTGACATCACCGTCATCGACTACAAGGACGTAGCATTGCTGCGCAAGTTCATCTCCGACCGCGGAAAGATCCGCGCCCGTCGCGTCACTGGCGTCACGGTGCAGGAACAGCGCAAAATCGCCCAGGCAATCAAGAACGCCCGCGAAGTTGCTCTGCTGCCTTACTCCGGCGCTGGCCGCGGCTAAGGAAGGGATTAACTAACATGGCAAAGCTCATTCTGACCCACGAAGTAACCGGTCTCGGTGCTGCTGGCGATGTTGTCGAGGTCAAGGACGGTTACGCACGTAACTTCCTGCTGCCCCGCGGCTTCGCTCTGACCTGGACCAAGGGTGGCGAGAAGCAGGTTGAGTCCATCAAGGCTGCCCGCGCTGCTCGTGCCCACGCTTCGGTTGAAGCTGCACAGGCCCAGGCTTCTGCGCTTTCTTCCAAGAAGGTCAAGCTCGTAGTGAAGGCCGGCGAGTCCGGTCGTCTCTTCGGCACCGTCAAGCCGGCTGATGTCGCTGCTGCAGTTGAGGCCGCTGGCCTCGGCTCTATCGACAAGCGCAACGTTGAACTGCCGAACCACATCAAGTCCCTTGGTTCGTACCAGGCCAACGTCCGCCTGCACGAGGACGTTTCCGCTGTCATCGACCTTGAGGTCGTTGCAGGGAAATAATCTCTGACGTAGCTCGAAGGACCCCCGTCCCCGGTTTCCGGAGGCGGGGGTCCTTTGCTATATGCGCTTTCGGGGGCGCGAACTGGCAGTAGATGCCCTCCGGCGGCCTCGCTACGGGCATTAGCTGCCAGTTCGCGCTAAGGAAGGCGGGGGAACTTGATAGCCTGCCGGGGTGAACCTTGAAACCATGCGCACCAGGCCCTTCTCGCAAGTGGATGTCTTCACCGACGTGCCATACCTCGGCAATCCGCTTGCAATCGTCGTCGACGCTGAGGGGCTCAGCGCGGACCAGATGCAGCACTTTGCCCACTGGACCAACTTGTCCGAGACCACCTTCCTGCTGCCGCCGAGCGATCCTGCGGCCGACTACCGCGTTCGCATCTTCACCGGCAGCGAGGAATTTCCATTCGCGGGACATCCGACGCTTGGCTCGGCGCATGCCTGGCTGGCGGCCGGCGGAGTGCCTAAACAGGACGGGATGCTGGTTCAGGAATGTGGCGCAGGCTTGGTCAAGGTAAAGCTCGACGGCGGCCGGCTCGCGTTCGCTGCGCCGCCACTGACGCGCTTCGGGCCCGTGGACGAAGGAACCATCGAACAGCTGGCCGCCGGCCTCCGGATGCCCCAAGCGGCGCTCCTGGATGCATCGTGGCTGGTCAACGGGCCTCAATGGATTGGCGTGCTCCTCGAGTCGGCCGAGCAGGTCCTTGGCCTTGAGCCGGACCTTGCGGCGTTGGGGGATCTGAAGGTCGGTGTGATCGGTCCTCATGAACCGGGCGCCGGAGTCGATTTCGAAGTCCGGACGTTTATTCCGGGAGACGCCATGGTGGAGGACCCCGTCACGGGAAGTTTCAATGCGGGGGCTGCCCAGTGGCTGATCGGCAGCGGCCGGGCTCCGGAGCAGTACGTCGCCGCGCAGGGCACCGTGCTGGGCCGGGCGGGACGGATCCACGTCGCGGTGGAAGACGGCGAGACCTGGGTGGGTGGGAGCTCGGTGATGTGCATCCAGGGAACGGTCCGCCTGTAGCGGGGGAATAAAAGGCGCGGAGCTGCAGTTTGGGAGTATAGATGCAAACGCATGTACTCTGGTTTGAAGCCATCGAACCGCCTAGCAACAGGAGACAGCCATGGAGACCCGCCGCATAACCGTCCTTTCCGCCGGACTTGGCGTACCGTCGTCGAGCAGGCTCCTTGCAGACCAGCTCGCCGCGTCGGCCAAGCGCCAGCTGGGCGATGCCGGCTACGAGGTCCGCGTGGACATTGTCGAACTCCGGGACCTTGCCGTGGATATCGCCAACAACTTCGTCACCGGCTATGCCGCGCCGCGCCTCGCGGAGGTGATCGCCGGCGTCGAGGATTCCGATGGCATCATCGCCGTCACTCCCGTCTTCAGCGCCTCCTACAGCGGGCTGTTCAAGTCCTTCATCGACGTGCTGGACCCCAAGTCCCTGGACGGGAAGGCAGTCCTCCTGGGCGCCACGGGCGGCACCGACCGGCACCAAATGGTGCTCGACTACGCCATGCGTCCGCTCTTCACCTACCTTCGGACCCGGATAACCCAGACGTCCGTTTTCGCCGGACCCCAGGACTGGGGAAACACCGACGACGGCGCGTCGCCGCTATCGGTCCGCGTGGACCGCGCGGCCGGCGAGCTTGCCCGGCTCCTGAGCGGCGAGCAGCCGCACCGCAAGGCGGACGCGATGGAATCCCTGCCTTTTGAGCAGCTCCTCGCGGGGATCACCGCGGCACGCTAGGCGAGGTAGTCCGAGGCCGGTTCGCTACAGGGCGAGCCGGCCGAACTTTTCCGGCGGCCGGCTCGTTGACCCGAACATGAAGTGTCCCGTGGATTCAATTGACCTGGTAATGAGTGAGCGCAGCGGTGTGGAGATCGATTACTGCCCGCAGTGCAGAGGAGTGTGGCTGGACCGCGGCGAGCTCGACAAGATTATTGACCGTGCCGCCGGCGGATTCGGGGCTGGATCCACCGCGCCGCCGGCTCCGGTGGACGGACTCACGCCACCGCCGCTGTATGGCAACCCGGCCTACGAGACCCAGGATCCCCGCTATGCCGGGAATGACAGGCCACGCCTTGACGACTGGAACTACGGCAAGCAAGGTCACAACCGCGACTATGACCGTCGGCGGCCCAAGAAAAAGGAAGGCTGGTTGGGGGACCTGTTCGACTTCTAGGACGTGAGGGCTCGCCCGGCCCGGGCTAGTCCTCCAGCAGCTCGATGAACTCCCTGGCCTGCTTCATGCTGATGTCGGAATGCTTGGTCAGGGCCAATGCCGCGGCTTCGACGTCGCCGCTCTTGGCCAGGGTGCGGATCCGGCCGTAGATCTCGTCATTGAGCATATTGCTGCTCACTTCACGCGTGACGTCGCCCTTGCTGACGATTGCGCGGTACCGGTACGGGAAGTGCTCCGGCTCGTCGTCGTCGGGCATGAGGTCCTGCGGGGCGGGTTCGGGCTTGCGGAAGGGCTGCGGGTGCGCCGCAAGGGCGCCGACGGCGTCCCGTGAGGCGCGCAGGCCCTCTCCGGTGGCGCTGAGGTACAGCTTGATGGCCGCCATGGCCTGACCTTGGGCGATCAGGGAATACAGCTGCCGGTGTTGATCCTCGCTGAGCTTCGCGGCGGCCTCGCGGGCCAGCTCGACGGGATCCACGGCAGCTTTGTGGGTGGCCGCATTTCCGCGGAGTTCCGCTGAGCGGCGGGCGAGCACACGGCTCATCAGCAGCACGCCGACGACGACGGCCGCCAGGATCAAGACCGGAACGAGTAGGGAAGACATGCGCTAAAGCCGATCTATGTAGTTCTTGGCGGTCAACAAGTCCGAGTGGGTCGTCTGGCGCAGGAGCTTGATGGCCTGGATTTTCTGCCCGCTGCGGACCATGCCCTGCAGCTGCAGGGCGAACTGTGGATTCAACTGCCCGTTGGGGAGGATGGGACCGTTGTAGCCGGCCTGGCCGACTCCCTGGCCAGCCCCGGCTTGAGCCCTCAGTGCCGCCCGCGACTGGCTGTCCTGCTGGGACTGTTGCTGCGCATTCTGGCTGGGCCGTGTGGATGCATCGATGCGGGCCCTCGCTGCCGTCGCCGCTTGCACTTGGGCGGCCTGGTGGGCTGCCGAGCGGGCGGCCAGCTCCCGTTGATATCGTTCGGCGTCTGACAGCCCCGAGTTGCGTGGCTTGAATGCCGCCGTCAGGGCCCAAATCACGGCCACAAGGATGACAACGGGCATTGCGACCAGCAGTACATCCCCAATGGTGAAACCCATACCTAGAGCTTATGTCAGAACGCGGTTATCCACAGCACATTCCTGCTTTGGCATAGCTTCTGAGAGCCGACTGTCAAATTTCAGGCTGATTTGTGGGGAGTATCACATTTTTGGCATATTTATCCCCCTTTCGGCCGTCAGGCGGGGACCGGAGCCTGGATTGAGCGAATCGCCCTGTGGATGATCCGTGGAGGAAAATACTTTTGATCCACATGGCTCGAAGAACGTTTTCCCAGCTCAGAGGCTATTTGCCGGAAAAAGAATTTCTCTTTCCACAGGGTCATGCACAGACTGTGCACAAGTAGGGGTATGTATTCCACACTTTATCCACAGGTCCGGCTTGGTGCCTCGGAAAAGCAGGGCTAACGTGGCTGAGTACCTGCTTTAGGTACTTGGAAAACCCCTGTTTCTTGTCGACGGCACCTTGGTGCCGTTGAAAAGCAGCGCGCCTGCGGACCTTTCTGTGGATAAGTTGTGGAAATCTTGGGAAAACCAAAATTGTCGGTGCCCTACGGAACAGTTTGGACCAGCCGGCATAAACGGCGCGGTCGGAGCAACCCACACGGGACATTGGCCTACCGCACCGCCGGGAACAGTTATCTTCGCGGTACACAATGGAGGACGGCTTTGTCAGTTACGCACTTGGATTCGATCGAGGGCGGCCGGACCTCGGACGCCAGCCGCAAACCTCCCCAGGACATCCCCGCTGAACAATCAGTTCTCGGCGGCATGATGCTGTCCAAGGATGCCATCGCCGACGTCGTGGAAATTGTGCGCGGACATGACTTCTACCGTCCCGCCCACGAGACGATCTACGAGTCCATCATCGACCTCTACGGCCGCGGCGAACCTGCCGATGCCGTCACCGTGTCCGATGAGCTCACCAAGCGCGGCGAGATCAACCGGATCGGCGGCCCTGCCTACCTGCACGAACTGATCCAGACCGTGCCCACGGCGGCCAACGCTGGCTACTACGCCGAAATCGTTGCTGAGCGCGCCGTCCTGCGCCGGCTCGTGAATGCCGGCACCAAGATCGTCCAGATGGGGTACGGCCAGGACGGAGAGGTCGAAGACCTCGTCAACCAAGCCCAGGCCGAGATCTATGCCGTGGCCGAACGCCGCACTGCGGAAGACTACGTGGCGCTCAAGGACGTCATGGAATCCACCGTTGATGAGATCGAGGCATCCGGCCACCGCGGGGAGGGCATGACGGGCGTACCCACCGGGTTCTACGAACTCGATGAGCTCACCCATGGTCTTCACCCGGGCCAGATGATCGTCATCGCCGCGCGCCCCGCCGTCGGTAAGTCCACGTTCGCGCTTGACTTCGCCCGTTCCGCTGCCATCAAGAACAACCTCGCCACCGTGATGTTCTCCCTGGAAATGGGACGCAACGAAATCGCGATGCGCCTGCTGTCCGCGGAAGCCACCATCGGCCTCCAGGACCTGCGCAAGGGCACCATCAAGGACGAGCAGTGGTCAAAGATCGCCACCACCATGGGCCGCATGAACGACGCCCCGCTGTTCATCGATGACAGCCCCAATATGTCCCTCATGGAAATCAGGGCAAAGTGCCGTCGCCTGAAGCAGCAGCACGACCTCAAACTGGTGATCCTCGACTACCTCCAGCTCATGAGCTCCGGCAAGAAGGTGGAGTCCCGCCAGCAGGAAGTCTCCGAGTTCTCGCGTGCCCTCAAGCTGTTGGCCAAGGAGCTCCAGGTTCCGGTCATCGCGCTCTCGCAGCTCAACCGTGGATCCGAACAGCGCCAAGACAAGCGGCCCATGGTTTCGGACCTCCGTGAATCGGGTTCCATCGAGCAGGACGCCGACATGGTCATCCTTCTCCACCGCGAAGACGTCTACGACAAGGAATCCCCCCGTGCCGGAGAGGCCGACATCCTCATCGCCAAGCACCGTAATGGTCCCACCAAGGACATCGTGGTTGCCTTCCAGGGACACTACTCCCGCTTCGCGAACATGGCGGGCGAGACCGGCGGCGGGTTCTAGCCGCTGGTTGCCTGGTGGTGCGCAGACCCTACGAAGTCGAGGGCCTCACGGGCCAGTGCCAGCCACGACTCGTGATCCTCGGCGGTGACCGTGAGCCACTCCTTCATCGGACGACCCTTTCCGGCGTCGAACGGCGCCCCGGCTCCGGTGCCGATCAGGGCGTTGACACGATCACGTGGCAGCTTCACAACAAGCCTGCCGCCCGAAACCATCGCGAAGATCGAGCCGTGAACCTTTAAGGCAGACGAACCGAATCCGTGCTGTCCCGGTTCACCCGGGACGCTCACACCCGGGACACTCCTGAATTCGTCGATGAGTGCATTGAACCGTTCCTCGGGCACCATGAGGACATCTTCCCGCCCTGAACTTCGCGGCGCCAGACCCGGACGAAACGCCTACCGGCCGTTAAGCAAATGATCCGGCCTCCGGTTTCCGGGAGCCCGTCCCCGGATCTCCAGCAGTTCGCGGGCATGGGCATGAAGGCGCCGGTCCTCGTCGGTTTCCGGCACCCAGGGAGGTATAGGAACAGACGTGCCGGTTTCGTCCCTGGCAACCATGACCGTGAGGCAGTAGGTGGTCAGATTCATCTCACGGCTCTTCGGGTTCCCGGAGCGAACGTGCACGGCAATATGCATGCCTTTATGGCCTGTGTAGACGAGGCGGGCTTCGACTTCCACCACATCGCCGATCAACAATGGCCGGTAGAAGCGCACGCCCCCGGAGAACACGGCCACGGTGTCCTTGCCGCAATAGCGGGAAGCGCAGACGTAGGCGGCCTCATCGATCCACTTCATGACAATGCCGCCGTGGACTTTTCCGCCCCAGTTGACGTCAGTGGGGGCCGCCATGAAGCGGAGGACAACGCGTTCGGCTGTGCCGGCGTCGGTATATTCCTGCGCGTTCATGGCTTCGACAATCTTTTCCCGCACGGCAATCCGGGCGAGGGCGTTGTCGCGTTGCTCGATTTCCTCCGGCGTCGAAGGCTGGAACTGGGGGACTGGAACCGGCCGCCCGTCGGGACCGACCGCGACGAAGATCACCAGGCACTGGCTGCGCATCGTGGCCGGCCCGCCCTTGGGATCGCCGGAGGACACGATGGTCCGGATGTGCATGGAAGAGCGGCCCGTATAGACGATCGTCGCTTCGACCTCGACCATGTCTCCGCTGTTCACGGGGTCGGCGAAATGGATGTTGCCCACATATGCCGTGACGCAATAGGACTTCGCCCAGCCAACGGCTGCCGCGTAGGCGGCCTTGTCCACCCACTCAAGGACTGTGCCGGCGTCGACGGACCCGCTATGTCCGACGTCGGTGGGGGAAGCAAGGAACCGCAGGGTGACGGAGTGGGAGGGGAGCTCGCTCATGACGTGAGTGTATCGACGGCGTGGATACCGGCGCGCTGTATGACGGGCTGGGGACACCCAAGCGGACAGGCCTGGGTGTCGCCAGCGATGTGGTGCACGCGATCCTAGGCGAGAATACGCAGCTTTGAACCCCTCCGGCCGAAGACCGCGGCGTCGATGGAGATCCGTCCGGCGCCTGTCAGGGCCACAGCCGCGGCTGCGGCGGCGAGGGCCAGGACGAGTTCATACCCGCCCTTGTCCGCAAACAGGCCGGCCGGAGCGTGGACCAGGAACAGGGCGCCGAGCATGTCCAGCGCAAGGACGGCGGCGAAGACGCGTGTCAGCACGCCCGCGATGAGGGCAATGCCCCCGACAAGTTCGATGGTTGCCGCAATCGGGGCCACGACATCGGCGGCGGGGACGCCCATCTTGCCGAAGGCGGCCTGAGTGCCGGCGATGGTGAACTCGTTGAATTTCTGCCAGCCATGCGCGGCGAAGATGAAGCCGACGATGACGCGCAGGACAGTAAGGGCTGTGTTGGTCAGGGTGGACTGGTTCATGTTTTTGCACCGTTTTCGGGTAGCGGTTGGCTGTCGTGAAGCTCCAAGGCCAAGGCCCAATTTGTTGAAGCTTCAACTCAAGCCTTTCGAACTTTGCTGGAAGTGTCAAACAACCGTGACCCGGCGAGGCCGGCTAGGCGGTCCCGCATAAGCCCCCAAGCTGCGTGTCGGCGGCTCCCGCTAGGCTGGGAAAGTGCCCCAAACAGTGACCCGTCCCATCGCGCCCTCCACTGCCCGCGAGATCCTGCGCTTGGCTGTCCCCGCCTTTGGGGCGCTCATCGCGGAACCCCTCTTCCTTTTGGCCGATTCCGCCATTGTGGGCCATCTTGGCGTCCCTCAGCTGGCGGGCGTGGGGCTGGCCTCCACCCTGCTGTACACCGCCGTCGGACTTATGGTGTTTCTGGCATATTCGACAACTCCCGCGGTGGCCCGGGCCATCGGGGACGGAAAGCTCGCCAAAGCGCTGGCCGCAGGGCGCGACGGCGTGTGGCTGGCGTTGCTGCTGGGTGCCGTCCTCGCAGTGGCGGGCTTCTTCGCGGCTGAGCCGCTGGTCGGGTTGCTTGGAGCGAGCGGCGAGGTGCGCGCATACGGTGTGGAGTACTTGCGTTGGTCCATGCCGGGACTCGTCGCCATGCTGCTGATCTTCGCCGGAACCGGCGTGTTGCGCGGATTGCAGGACACACGCACGCCTTTGGTGGTCGCAACAGCGGGGTTCGCTATCAACATCGCCCTGAATTGGTTCCTGGTTTACGGCCTCCATTTGTCCGTGGCGGGGTCAGCCATCGGCACCAGCATCGCTCAATGGGCCATGGCCGCCGTCTATTTGGCCATAGTGGGACGGAACGCCCGGCGCCACGGCGTTTCGCTGCGCCCGGATTGGCGCGGAATCCGCACGATGACCACCGTGGGTTCATGGCTCATGCTCCGCACCCTCAGCCTGCGCCTGGCTATCCTGGCCACGGTCCTGGTGGTCACGTCCCAAGGGTCCGTGAACCTCGCCGCGCACCAGCTCGCGATGACCATTTTCTCCTTCCTCGCCTTCGCCCTGGACGCCTTGGCGATTGCTGCGCAGGCCCTCATCGGCAAGGAACTCGGCGCCTCCCATCCGGCGCGTGCGCGCGAACTCACCCGCACCATGATCCGCTGGGGCGTGGGCTTCGGCGTCGTGACCGGTGTAGTCCTCGCGGGCGCCGCTCCGTGGGCGGGCTTCCTGTTCACCTCCGACGCCGGCGTCCAGTCCGCGCTCACCGCGGCACTGTGGGTACTCGCCGTCGGGCAGCCCCTCGCCGGATACGTCTTCGTCCTGGACGGCGTCCTGATCGGCGCGGGCGATGCCCGCTACCTGGCGCTTGCCGGCGTCGTGAACCTCGCGGTCTATCTGCCGCTGTTGGCGGCAGTGCACCTGACCAGGCCCGACGGCGCGGCGGGGCTCGTGTGGCTCTGGGCCGCGTTCGCGCTGGGCTACATGCTGGCCCGCGGGGTCACTCTGGGGCTACGCGCCCGCTCCGACAAATGGATGGTCCTCGGTTCGCACTAAACTGGACTGGTGACTCTCCCCGCCTCTTCAGCGACTTCATCCACGCCCGCAGCAGCCGCCCTCTGGAAGCCCGTACTTCTCCGCGCCGGTGCTGCGCTGGTGTTTGGAGCCGTGACCGTCTTCTGGGGCTCGCCATCCGTTCACGTTCTGGCCTGGGCTGCCGGGCTCTACCTGCTCGCAACCGCGGGCGCCGCGTTCCTGGCTGCTAGCGTTCCGGCGGCCGCGGCCGCCGTCGTTGGCCTGTCAGGGGTGGGTGCCTTGATTACGCAGTCCGACACGGGCGTTGGCGTTTCCGCGCTCGTCGGGTTGCTGGTGCTCGGGGTGTTTGAGCTGGTCCAGGGATTCCGGACGCGCGGACGCCGCGTCCTTGCCCGCGACTGGATCATTTCCGGTGCCGTGGGCATCGGGACCGCAGTTGCGTTGCCGTTCTTCATCAGCCTTGGAGCGCACGCGCTCCTCGGTGTTGCCGGCGGTGGCGCCATCATCTCGGGAGTCTTGTGGGTGCTGTCCGGGCTGAGCCTGCGGCACGATGGGCGAACCCCCTCCGCTGAGGCCGTAAACTAGTAGTCGTACGTTCTACCCTGCGTAGAACTCTCAAGGCGCGAACGGCGCCAGCACCCACATTGGAGGAATGACCTTGGCTGACCAAAAACCAAGAGAGCCGCGCAAGATGCGGACCTCGGTTAAGGGACCGCTGATGTTCTCCGCGTTCTGGGGCGTCGTGATCTTCTTCGCTGTGCTGATTTTCGCCTCCGGCGGCAGCGCCCGCACTCCGCGCTTTGACCTCGCCTTTACCGGCGCCGGCATCGCCTTCATTGTGAGTCTCGTCCTCGCCGCCATGCTTTCCATGAGCCACAAGGAAAACGCCGAGCACCTCGGCAAGGGCTCGGGCGTCAACCTCAGTTCCAGGAAACCGGGCCAAGGTCACGGTTCTGCGGCCCCCCAAGCGGGCAGCGAAACGGAAACCCCCGACGCCGACTAGGCCGTCCTAGCCTCCTATCGCATCACGCCACGCAACTTTTTGCCGGCTGGCCACCGCGGCAACCCGGGAAACTCGGGGCAGGCCGCCGTCGTGCACCTTGAAAAGCTGCACGACGTGACGCCCGCCCCCTTATTCGGCCCCTGATGCCTTCCGGGCCCGGTAGGCAGCGACGTGCGTCCGGTTGGCGCAGTTGCCCGTGTCGCAATAGAGCTTGGATCGGTTGCGGCTCAGGTCCAGCACGACGGCGTCGCAATCGTCCGCTGCGCACACCCGCAGGCGGTCCATTTCCTTGCTGCGGATGACGTCCACAAGTGCCATGGCAGCTTCCGTGCCCATGCGTTCCGCGAGGGGCGCCTCAGGGGTGGTTGCGTGTAGGTGCCAATCCCAATGATCATGCTTGACCAGCTGGGGAAGTGCGCGCGCGTCGGTGAGGAGTTGGTTGACGGTTTTTGCCGCCGCGTCCTCATCCGCTGTCCACAAGGAGGTTAGCTGGCTCCTAAGTCGCTTCACGCTGGCCAATTCCGCCTCGGTTCCCTCCCTGGTCCCCGTGAATTCTTCCGCGTCAAGGAAGGCGTGAAGCTCGGCGGCACTCGTGAGGGATTCGGTCCCGTTGGCGGCCGTATTGATCAAATTGACCACGGTTCGAAGCGCGACTTCAGTGTCAGGTGCAAAAAGCACTTTGACTCCTTACATCTCTCGGGAGTATTGTCAGCAGCGTAACCCATTTTACTCCTGACAGGAGGCTGCTGTGTCAGCTGCAACAAACCGGGCTGGTGCTGCGGGCTTCATGGCGTCGGGCCTGGGGCTCGCGCTCTTTTCCTCAGCGGTTTTCGGCTTGTCCGGCTCGTTCGCCAAGTCCCTCCTGGAAACCGGGTGGACCCCCGGCGCGGCAGTTGCCATCCGATTGAGCGGCGCATCACTCATCTTGGTAATCCCGGCCGTCATCGCTCTCCGGGGCCGTTGGCACCAGCTCAAGGACAACTGGCTCACCATCCTGTTGTTCGGCGTGATCGGTGTTGCGGGGTGCCAGCTTTTCTACTTCAATGCGGTGTCAAGGCTGTCCGTGGGGGTCGCCCTCCTGCTCGAATACCTCGCGCCAACCATGATCGTCTTGTGGCTGTGGGCCGCGAGCCGACGCCGACCCAGGGCCCTCACCGCCATTGGAACGCTGCTTTCCCTCGGCGGACTCGTCCTGGTGCTCGATCTCACCGGCGCCGTGAAGGTCGACTTCGTCGGCGTCCTGTGGGGCATGGCCGCGGCCGTCTGCCTGGTCATCTACTTCTTCATCACGGCCAAGCAGAACGACACCTTGCCGCCCATCGTGCTGGCCGCCGGCGGTCTCATGGCAGGCTCAATCCTTATCTGGATTGCCGGCGGGACTGGTCTGGTATCCATGACTTTCGCCACGGCGGATACGCACCTCGGGCCGTGGACCACGCCGTGGTGGGTCTCGATCGCCGGCCTTGTCATCCTGTCCACCGTGCTGTCCTACGTCACGGGGATCATGGCAGCCCGAAGCCTTGGGTCCAAGGTGGCATCTTTCGTCTCGCTCACTGAAGTGTTGTTCGCCGTGGTGTGGGCCTGGCTGTTGCTGGCCGAACTGCCCGGAGCCATCCAGCTCGTGGGCGGGGCACTCATTGTGTGCGGAGTGGTCTTGGTGCGAATCGACGAACTGCGGGCGGACAAGCGTGATGCTGCCGGCTTCGGCGAAGTAGCCCCCGAGCTTGACCATGCGAACGACGTCGAGCCGGTGCCCTCGGAGAGGGTGCTCTAAAAACCGAGCCTTGATGGGGGACTGGGCCTAGCATGTTGATATGTGCCGGAACATCCACACCCTCCACAATTTCGAGCCACGAGCCACCTCCGCAGAGGTAGAAGCCGCCGCGCTGCAATATGTGCGCAAGATCAGCGGCACCACCAAGCCGTCAAAGGCCAACGAGGAGGCCTTCGCCGAGGCTGTCCATGAGATTGCGCATATCACACAGCATCTGCTCGATTCCCTCGTGACCCATGCGCCAGCGCGCAATCGCGACGAGGAGGCGGCCAAAGCCAGGGCCCGCGCGGCCGTTCGGTTCGGAACGGCCTAGCTGCCCCCAAACTGCTAGCTCCCCCAACTGACTGGCAGTTGTTGCCGTTTTCGCGCCGGATAACGACAACAACTGCGAGTTAGTTGGGTGGGTCGGGGCTACTTTGCGAAGGAGCGCAACCGGAGCGAGTTCGCGACCACCAGGACCGAGCTCGCAGCCATGGCCGCACCGGCGATCATCGGGTTGAGCAAACCAAGGGCTGCCACCGGGATACCGATGGCGTTGTAGAAGAACGCCCAGAACAGGTTTGTCTTGATGGTGGCAAGCGTCTTCCGGGACAGCTCGATGGCTTGCACCAGCTGGCCAAGGTCACTGCCCATCACGGTCAGATCCGAGGCCTCGATCGCCACATCCGTGCCCGATCCCATGGCGATGCCAAGATCGGCTTGCGCCAGGGCTGCGGCGTCGTTGACTCCATCCCCGGCCATGGCCACAGTGGAGCCCTGCGACTGGAGCATCCGCACCGCGTCCACTTTGCCTTCCGGCAGGACGCCCGCGAACACATCTTCCGGGGAGATCCCGACGGCGGTGGCCACTTGGGCGGCGACCGCAGCGTTGTCTCCAGTCAGCAGGAGAGGGCGAATCCCGAGTTCCTTGAGCTTCGCGATGGCTGCCGCCGAACCGGGTTTGACAGTGTCCCTTAGCGTAACAATTCCAGCGGGCTCCCCGTCCACAGCAACCCAGATAGCGGTTGCGCCGCCGGCTTCCTCAGTTGCCAGGGCCCGGCGCTGTGCATCGTCGGGGAAGATTCCGTTGAGTTCCAGCCAGCCAGTCCTGCCGGCCACGACCGTTCGCTCAGCGCCGTTTCCGGCTCCGTTCAGCGCAACCACTCCCCGGACTCCGCCGCCCGGGGCGGAACTGAAGTCCTTCACCGCGAGGAGCGGGCCGGCGTCGGGCATTGCGGACTTGGCGGCAGCGGCAATCGCGTGGGCGATGGGATGCTCCGACGCTGCCTCGACGGCGCCGGCGAGAGAGAGCACGTCGGCGGGGGAGTGCCCGTTCAAGGCCAGGGTATGTCCGACGGCCAGCTTGCCGCTGGTGACGGTTCCGGTCTTGTCCAACAGGATGGCGTCCACAGTGCGCGTATCTTCAAGCACCTGTGGACCCTTGATGAGGATGCCGAGCTGCGCACCCCGGCCGGTCCCGGTCAGGAGGCCAACGGGAGTCGCGAGCCCAAGCGCACACGGGCAGGCAATCACGAGCACCGCCACGGCAGCCGTGAACGAGGCATTGAGGTCCCCGCTCAGCGCGAGCCAGACTACGAAAGTAACCAGGGCGATGACCAGCACGACGGGCACGAACACGGCGCTGATCCGATCGGCGAGCCGTGCGATCGGGGCTTTGCCCGTCTGCGCCTGGCTGACCAACCGCCCCATCTGGGCCAGCGTCGTCTCGGAACCGACGCGCGTCGCGCGGACCAGCAAGCGGCCCGAAGTGTTGATGGTGGCGCCCGTGACCTGGCTTCCCGGGCCGACCTCCACGGGCACCGATTCACCGGTGACCAAGGAGGCATCCACGGCGGATGAACCGCTCGTCACCAGGCCGTCCGTGGCGATCTTCTCTCCCGGGCGGACCACGAAGATGTCCCCGGCTACGAGTTGCTCGGCCGGGATCTTGTGCTCGACGCCGTCGCGCAGCACCGTAGCGTCCTTCGCCCCCAGGTTCAGGAGGGCCTTAAGGGCGTCGCCGGCCTTCGCTTTGGCGTTGGCCTCGAGATAGCGGCCCAGAAGCAGGAACGTGGTGACCACGGCGGCAACTTCGAAGTACAGCCCGCCGCCCATGCCTCCCGTGGACTCCATGCCCGGGTGTTCGGTCATCATGGGGTTGGCAAAGAGTTGCCACGCGGAGTAGAGGTATGCGGCCAAGACACCAATCGAGACGAGCGTGTCCATGGTCGAAGCGAAATGGCGTGCGTTAATGGCGGCCGCACGATGGAAGGGCCAGGCAGCCCACGTCACCACGGGAAGTGCCAGTGCAGCGGCGACCCAACCCCAGTGCGGGAACTGCAAAGCTGGAATCATCGAGATGGCGAAGAGCGGAACCGTCAGTATGGCGGCGGCAATCAGTCTTGGCCTTAGCTGGCGGGACGCAGGGCCGTGATGCATGTGGTCTTCGTGGGCGCTGGCTGCGTGCTCGCTGGCACCGTGGTCGCCTTGCGCGCCGCCACCGGCGCCATGCTCGGCGTGCTCGGTCGTTCCTCCCTTAGACGCACGCTGCCGCATAACACCGGCACCGTCGCTGTGGTCATGTTCCGGCGCGCTATTGCTGTGGTCATGTTCTACAGCGCCGCCGTCACCCGGGCTGCCTTCGGTGCTGGACTCGAGCGCGCCGAGCATATCGGTTTCGCGATCGTGGGTGTGGTCGGCGGAGGGGGCCGTGGACGGGTTGGGCCTCGATTCGCGGATCCAGGCTTTGTAGCCCGTTGCGTTTACTGTGTCCACGATTTGTTGGTCCGTGACGTTGTCCGGGACTGTGACGTGGGCTGATTCGAGGGGGAGATTGACGGAAGCCTCCACGCCGTCGAGCTTGCCCAGTTTCCGCTCTACGCGGGCCACGCATGATGCGCAGGTCATGCCCTCGATGTCGAGTTCGATGATGCGGGTGCCCGTTTGGTGCAGGATGTCGTGATTGCTCACATTGGCCCCTAGGCCTCGTTGGCGACTACCAGGTAGCCGGCTTCGGCGACGGCTTCGCCGATTTCGGACGGCGACAATTCCTGGGTGGAGGTGATGGTGACGGTGGAGATTCCGCCGGCGTTCAGATCGATCTCGACATTTTCCACTCCCGCCAAGGACTCAATTTCTTCGCTCACTGCGGAAACGCAGTGCCCGCAGGTCATGCCGGAAACGCTGACGTTCGTCTGGATGGTGGCGATGTGGCCCATGGCGTGCTCCTTGGTGGTGAGTTGAATGGTGTGGTGAGTGCTTGAGGGGTTACCGCAGCAGGCGCCCGATGGCATCGGCTGCCTCCTTGACCTTGATGTCGATTTGCTCCGCGCGCACGACGGGATCCGACTCGGAGGCGGCTCCGACGACGCAGTGCCCGATGTGTTCCTCCACGAGCCCGAGACTCACGGCATGCAGGGCTTTAGTGGCTGCCGAGACTTGGGTGAGGATGTCGATGCAATATTTGTCCTCTTCCACCATCCGCGCAATACCGCGTACTTGGCCCTCGATCCGCTTAAGGCGCCGCAAGTAGGCGTCCTTGTTGGAAGAGTAGCCGTGTTGGGCATGCGCTCCATCCTCAACGTCGATGCCCGGCTGGCCAACGTTCAAGTCGACCGGGTTCAAGTCAACCGGGTTCACATCTGTGGAGTTCACATCGATCGTGCTCATGCCCCAAAGGTATACCCCCTAGGGGTATAAAATCAAGTACCCCCGGGGGGTATCGGCCATCCAGCGAAAGATCGCCTGTTTACAAATTCCCGTTTTGCAATGCAAACCTTTTGCCGCTTGTGCTTCCGCTCACAAAAGTATGTTTGTAAAGTTTCCTTCCATACCCGAAGCGGGGGACCGCCGGGCACCTAACCCTTTTCTCCATGGAGGATCCATTGAAAATCGCACGCTCTGCGGCTGCCATTGCCCTCGCCGCCCTCGCGCTGACGGCCTGCGCCCCGCCCACGTCGAACAATGCCGCGTCATCTTCGGATGAGAAGTCCGGCACGATCCGCGTCTGGCTCTTCTCGGAAGTCAACCAGGACCCAAAATCCGCGGTAGTCAAGGCCGCGGTTTCCGATTTCGAAGCCCGTCACAGCGGCGTCAAGGTCGACGTCCAGTACATTCCCGTCGACAGCCGGGCAGAACGGTTCAAGGCCGCGTTCAACGACCCCTCGAGCGCTCCCGACGTCGCCGAGTTCGGCAACACAGACCTTGCCAGCTACGTTGCATCCGGCGGATTGTCCGACGTGACTGCGGACATCAAGGCCTGGGATGAGTCCAAGGACCTGGACGGCAAGATCCTGGCCACCACGGACGTCGGGGGCAAGAACTACGGCGTGCCCTGGTACGTCGGCGTCCGGGCCCTCTACTACCGCACCGATCTGCTGCAGAAGCTCGGACTGGAGGCGCCCAAGACCCTCGCCGACGTCGAAACCGTGGCCCGCGCCGTCCGCGCAGCCAACCCGGACATGCTCGGGATTTCGGTCGGTGGAGCTGCGCAGTTCTCCGCCATGCCCTACCTCTGGGCCAACGGCGGCAACATTGCCACGAAGAAGGGTGGCGCCTTTGTCTCCGGCTTGGATTCGGCCGAATCCCGGGACGGCATCTCCGCTTATGCCCGGCTGCTCAAGAACGACATCTGCCCGCCCCAGACGTGTGCCGAATTCGGCGGAAACGCGAGCGTCCAGCAGTTCATCGCCGGAAAATCGGCCATGACCATCGGTGGCGACTTCAACTACAAGGCCGTAGCGGCCAGTGCGGTCAAGGACAAGTTCGCGGTGGTTCCGGTTCCGGGCAATACGGCTGGTTCGATCGCCCCAGCGTTTGCCGGCGGAAACAACCTGGGCGTCTTCAACAGCAGCAAGCACCACACCCTCGCAGCCGAGTTCGTCGAGCTGTTGGCAGGCAAGAAGTACCAGCAGAAGATGTTCGACGCCATGGGCAACCTGCCCACATTCAGCGACGTCCAGAAGTCTGTTTCCGCGTCCAATCCGCAGCTTGACCCCTTCATCAAGACCCTCGCCGCCGGCACCAATTTCGTCCCCGTGACCGAAACCTGGTCCACCATCGACGCCCAGGGCATCTTCACCGGCATGTACCAGAAGATCGTCACGGGCAAGGCTGACGTCAATACCGCTACTGCGGATGCGGCAGCGGCCATGAACAAGGTCTTCGGATCCAAATGACGAGGTTCGTGAAGCACGGCCGATCCGCGCCAGGCGGCGCGGCGTGACGGCGTTCGCGTCCGCGAAGGCGGACACGAACGGGGCCAACCGCGAGCAGAACCGCAAGCCGACGACGGCGGGGACGTCCCGCCGTCGTGCACTAGGCAAGCGCGGCTTGGAACCGTGGTTCTACCTGGCCCCGGCTTTCATTGTCCTGATCGCGCTGCTGGGATACCCGATCTTCCAGCTCATCAACGTTTCTTTGTACGACTACCGCCAGGCCCAAGTCAGTGGCAAGGCACCACTGCAATTCACGGGCCTGGAGAACTACCAGAAACTGTTCGCCGATCCGGAGTTCTGGTCCGTCCTGGGCAACACCGTGCTGTTCGCAGGCGCCTGCGTTGTCCTGACGCTGCTCGTGGGAACGTCGTTGGCGGTCTTGGCCACGCGGCTCCGGCCCTGGGTCCGGAGCGCACTGTTCGTAGTCTCCTTGGGCGCTTGGGCCACACCGGCCGTCACCGGCAGCGCCGTGTGGTTGTTCCTCTTCGACCCCACGCTGGGGCTCGTCAACAAGGCGCTCGTGTCGGTGGGCTTGACGCAGTTCAACGGCTACTCCTGGACCTACGACAAATGGTCCGCCTTCGGGTTGGTGGCCAGCGAAGTGGTGTGGTGTTCGTTCCCGTTCGTACTCGTGACGGTCTACGCCGGCATCCAGGCGATCTCCACCGAAGTCATTGAGGCGGCGCGGCTCGACGGTGCTTCCATGCCCCGGATCGCGCGCAGCATCATGCTTCCGATGCTGCGGCCCATCGTGATGGTGGTGACCATCCAGTCCATCATCTGGAATTTCAAGATCTTCTCCCAGATATACATCATGACCAACGGCGGCGGTATTGCCGGGCAGAACCTCGTGCTGAATGTCTACGGCTATCAGCAGGCCTTCGCGGCCAGCCTTTATGGCCTCGGCTCGGCCCTTGGCGTCATCATGACCGCGCTGCTGATGATCATCACCCTCGTCTACCTCCGCATCCTCAAGAGAACGGGAGAAGTCCTGTGACCGCCGTCGACGTTCCGCTCCGCAAGAACCGGCCCGCACCGGTCGCGCCGCAACAGTTCCGCAAGGGCGGACGACGCCGGTTCGGCGCCGATGTGGCGGCACTCGCCATCGCGCTTCTTGTCGCGTTCCCCCTGTTCTGGATGGTCCTTTCGGCCCTCAAGCCGAAGACGGCGCTCGACGCCGGCGATGCGGCACCGTTCACGCTGGAACCGTCCTTCGACTCCTTCATGCGGGTCCTGTCAGTGAACAACTTCGGCAGGTACTTCCTCAACAGCGTAATCGTGGCGCTCGTGGTCGTCATCGTCTCCACTGTGCTGGCGTTTTTGGCCTCCGTGGCACTGACCCGCTACCAATTCAAGATGCGCACCAAGCTGCTGATCGTGGTTCTCGTGTCCCAGATGGTGCCCGTCGAAGCGCTCACGATTCCGTTGTTCTTCCTGCTGCGCAATGCCGGGGAGGCCGTACCGTTGGTGGGCTTGAACCAGCTCGGCTCCCTGGTGCTGGTCCATGTGGGCTTCAGTATTCCGTTCGCGATCTGGATGCTTCGTGGCTTCGTGGCAGCCGTGCCGGTGGAGATCGAAGAGGCAGCCCGCATAGACGGCGCGAGCGGTTTCCGCTTTGTCCGCTCGATCCTCTTCCCGCTCGTGGCGCCCGGGGTGGTGGCATGCTCGGTGTTTTCCTTCATCTCCACGTGGAACGACTTCCTCTTCGCCAAGACATTCATCATTTCCGCCCAGGAGAACCAGACCCTGCCCATGGCGTTATTGACCTTCTTCAAACCTGACCAGAACGATTGGGGCGCCATCATGGCCGGTTCCGTGATCATGACCATTCCGGTGCTGATCTTCTTCATCGCAGTGCAGCGAAAACTCGTATCCGGCCTGGCCGGGGCGGTGAAGGGATGAGCGCCGCGGATCTGCTGGTTCCTGTTCCGTCCTCGGTGGAGTCCAGCGGCGGTTTCCTGGAACTGGACGCAACCACCACGCTGGCCGCCGATCCGGAGCTCAACAATGCGCGCCGCTGGCTCGCCCGGACCCTCGGCGCGGCCACTGGCTGGGACCTGTTCCCGGCCGCCGCCGCCGATGCGGGTATCAGCCTCCTGCTTGACCCGGAGCTCGACGCCGAGGCGTACCGACTGGAGGTGGGCGCCGCCGTCGTGATTCATGCGGGCGGTCCGGCCGGAGCCTTCTATGCCGCGCAGACGCTCCTGCAGCTGATGGGACCTGCCGCGTTGCGGCAAGCGCCCGTTCCGGAGACGGGCGGCGCATGGCCGGTTCCCAAGGTATCCATCCTGGACCACCCGCGTTTCGGGTACCGCGGGGCCATGCTGGACGTGGCCCGGCACTTCATGCCCAAGGACAACCTGCTCCGGTTCATCGAGGTGATGGCCATGCACAAGCTCAACGTCCTGCACCTGCACCTCACGGACGACCAAGGCTGGCGGATCCAGATCAACCGCTACCCGAAACTTACCGAGACCGGGGCGTGGCGGCGCGAATCCTCGCTTGGTTCGTGGCGGGCAGGGATTTTCGATGGGCTTCCGCACGGCGGCCTCTACAGCCAGGACGACCTCCGCGAAGTGGTCGCGTTCGCCGCCGAGCGGCACATCACCGTCATTCCGGAGATCGATGTTCCGGGACACAGCCAGGCCGCCATCGCCGCCTACCCGGAACTGGGCACTGGCGCGGCCACCGAGGTGTGGACCCGTTGGGGAATCAACGAGACAGTCTTGGAAGTCTCGGAAACCTCGTTGGAGTTCTATCGCAACGTGCTCGATGAAGTGGTGGAGATCTTCCCGTCCCGCTGGATCAGCTTGGGCGGAGACGAAGTTCCGCTCACCCAGTGGCAATCCAGCGCCCAGGCGCAGTCCCAAGCCCGCGAACTCGGGATGCCGGACGTTTCGGGATTGCACAGCTGGTTTGTGGGGCAGTTGGCGGGGCACCTTGACGCACGTGGGCGGGCTACCTCCGTGTGGGATGAAATCGGCGACGGCGAGCTGCCGGATGGTGCGTTGGTGGCCTCCTGGCGAGGCTATGAAGGCGGTATGAGCGCGCTCAAAAGCGGTTATGACGTGGTCATGTGCCCTGAGCACAGGCTGTACCTGGACCACCGGCAGGCCGACGGCGACGACGAACCCGTGCCCGTGGGTTTTGTCACCACGCTGCAGGATGTCTACGGCTTCGAACCCCTGCCCGCGGGTGCGGATGAGGCATTCCCGGGCAGGCTCCTCGGCGCGCAGGCCAACATCTGGACGGAACACCTGGATTCCCCGCGACGGGTCCACTTCGCCGCGTTTCCGCGGCTGAGCGCCGTGGCGGAGGTGCTCTGGTCCCAGCCGGAGAACCGGGACTACGATGGTTTCCTGGCCAGGCTCGAAGGCGCGCACCTGGAACGCCTGGAGGCCATGGGAGTGGAATACCGGCCGCTGTCCGGACCGCATCCCTGGCAGTTGAGGCCTGGCGTGGCTGGCTGGAAACGCGATTACGACGCCGAGCAGCGCATTGCCGCTGGATAGGACACACGTGGGTACTGAAGGCATGGAGGCCCGGAACTCCTCGGCTTCGTTGCGGAAGGCGCTGGCTTTGCTGGCGGTGGTGGCGGAGCATCCGGTGAGCGCGGACGGACTCGCCTTGGTGGAGCTGACCAAGCTCTCCGGGCTCAACAAGAGCACGGTCCTGAGGTTGGCCGCGCCCTTGTTGGACGAAAACCTGCTGGAACGCGATGCCGAGAGCGGCCGCTTCCGGCTGGGCCATGGTTGCCTGCGTTTGGGACAGTCATACCTGGACCGGCTCGATTTGCGTAGCGTCGCGAACGCCGAGCTCAGGGTGCTGATGAGGGCTACGGAAAGCACCTGCCACTTGGTGGTCTTGTCCGGCCATGATGTGGTTTACCTCGACAAAGTTGAAGACGAGGCAACAGTTCGTATGGCATCGCGCGTTGGGGCGACCATGCCGGCGTATTGCACTGCAGTCGGCAAAGCCATGTTGGCGTTCAGTCCGGAGGAAGTGGTGGCTCCGATCCTGGCCGGCGATCTGGTGCCGATCACCGACAGGACCATCACGGATCCCGAGCAGTTGCGGACTGAATTCGCCGCGATCCGACGCCGGGGCTACGCGATCGACGACCGTGAGAACGAACCCGAGGTCCGGTGCGTGGCCGCCCCGATCTTTGGCCACGATGATCACGTGGTGGCCGCCCTCAGCGTTTCATCGTTGTCGTCCCGCATGACCGCCAAACGCGTCCGGGAAGTAGGTCCCATGGCCGCCGAAACCAGCCTGCGCATCTCGGCCAAGCTGGGATCGCGACGGGCAGGCGCCAAACTCGCCAAGCTGGCTTAGAGGGGCTCATGGAAAAGCCAATGAACGACGCCGGTGCTGCGGTTGGGGCGGACGGTGCCGCAGGCGCCTACTTCCGGGCGAAGTTGCAGTTCGAGATCGACGTCATGGACGTCGCCGATGCGGCTCCCGGCAGTTTCGTGCTCGTGGATACCCGAAGGCAGTCGTCGTGGGACCACGGCCATATCCCTGGTGCAGTACATCTGCCGACGGCCCAGATCCCTGCGCGGGCCGCTGAGCTGATCCCCGCTGGGAGCTCAGTAGTGGTCTATTCGTGGGGACCGGGCTGCAACGGAAGTACCTTCGCGGCCCTGGCGTTCGCCGAGCTCGGGTACCCGGTGCGGGAGATGATCGGCGGCATTGAGTATTGGGCGCGGAACGGCCTCCCGGTGGAGACAGCTACAGGCGTTGTCGTTCGGGACTTCGATGGGCTGGTCACGGCGCACCAACCCGAGGGGTAGCGGCCATCGCTACCTCCAAGCCGCCCAGTCCTCAGGCCTGAGCGACGGGCGGCCGAGAAGGTAGCCTTGGGCCGCGGTCATCCCGAGCTTGGTGACCGCAGCCAGCTCGGCCTCGGTCTCGATCCCTTCGGCTACCAGGGCGGCCCCGATTTCGGAGGAAAAACCGACCATCGCAGCTCCCAATGCCCGCTGGCCTGGATCCGTGTCGATCCCGGCGATGATTTCGCGATCGAGTTTGATGAGGTCCGGCTTGAGCTGCAGGATGTGGCGCATGGAAGCAAAGCCGGCACCGGCGTCGTCCACGGCTATTCTGAGCCCGGCGCGCCGCAACGGTGCCAACGCTTCGGCGAGCGGCTCATAGTTGGCCACCTCATGGCGTTCGGTGACCTCAAGAACGATGCGCCGCGGAGGGATGGCCGACTCCACAATCGCGGCTGCCAGCCGGGGGTCAAGGCACGCCCGGGGTGAGAGGTTTGCCGCGATGTACAGCTCCGGTGGGAGCCCTGCCGCGGTGGTCAGCGCAGTCCGGAGGGCAAGGATCTCAAGCTCGATATCCAGGCCGACCGAGGCGGCCTCCATGAAACGCACCTCGGGGGACAACTCCTGGGAACCGCTGAACCTTGTCAAGGATTCCACTCCAACGACGTTGCCCGTTTCCAGGCACCGGATCGGCTGGAATGCTGTGATGAGTGAGCCGTCATTGAGCAAGGCCTGGATGCGGACAGTGACTTCCGCCCGCGAACGTGTTGCCTCTGGATTCAAGACACGGCAGGTGCCCTCGAAACCGCAGTCCCTGCCCTCCCTGTCGCGAATCGGCCTTCCGGCTACATCAATCAAGACGCGGCTGCCATCCCGGTGGCGGCACACGGTGATTACACGTGACCACGAGGAGTCGCCGCTTTCCCTGGCTTTCCAGTCCACCCGTGCGTCTGCCAGGTCCCCGGGGTCGATCACGCGGGTGATGTGCCTCCCCAGCAGTTCGGAGGGTTCGTACCCCGTGATGTCCTTGCACGCCGGGCTGCAGAACGTAAATCGTCCATCGGGCCCCGTGGCCCACAGCCAGTCCATGCTTGTGTGCAGCACGGTGTCCATCAAGCGCGACGTCCGGAACGCCTGGCTGCGTTCCCGCTGCTGCTGCCGCATGAGACGCCACGCGGCCAGTACCACCAGGGGCACGATCAGCAGTGCGAGAAGCGCGGGGAATCCGGTCTTTTCATCGATGCCGCCCCACGGCGGAAGCCCGAAAGCCAAGGGCAGGCGGATAGACAAGGCGACTGCAGCCTCGATGAATACGACAACCAGCAGCCACCATCCGGTTGAGGCCGACGCCAGCCGGTTCGCTTGGCGTCCCTCCCGGGAAGACGCCCTCTTAAGCCGGGGAAAGCGCATGAAGGGCATCACCCAATAGTGCCACCAAGCCGGGCTCCGGGGCTTACGCCGTAACGGCCAGCGCGTCGATTTCCACGAGCATGACTTCGTGCGGGAGGTCGACGAACACCGTGGTGCGGCTAGGCAGTTGGCCGCTGGGGACGTTCTCGGTGATGAATTCGCCGTAGACCTCGTTCATGGCGGCGAAGTCGTCGCGGGTGGTGAGGTAGACGCGGAACATGATGACGTCTTCCACTGAGGAGCCGCCGGCTTCGAGGATCGCCTTCACGTTCTCCAGTGTGCGGCGGGTCTGGACTCGGACATCGCCCGCGCCGATGTACTGGTTGGTGGCGGGATCCATGGGGCCTTGGCCCGAGACCTGGAACAGACCGCCCTTCTGGATGCCTTGGGAGAACACGTGCGCCGGGGCCGGAGCGTTTTCGGTCAGTACTACAGTCTTTTCACTCATGCGGAGTTCCTTTCGTGGCTGATCCAGCCGAGGTCGCGGGAGATGGCCTCGGTGCTGGCTTTGAGGTCGGGCAGCAGCTCAAGCAGACCTTCATAGCTGAGCATCACCACCGGTACCGAACAAGAGGCTGCGGCCACGACGGCGCCGCTCGCGTCGCGAATGGGGGTCGCGATGCAGTGCACGAAGGATTCGTGCTCGGCGTTGTCATGGGCCCAGCCCTGGACCCTGACCTGCTCCAGTTCGGCCAAAAGGGCCTCCGGCGAGGTCAGGGTGGTGTCGGTAATTCTTGTGTAGTCGAGTCCCGCCGCGATCTTTTCCTGCCGGCTGCGCGGCATGTCGGCAAGCAGGACTTTGGCGACGGCGGCCGAATGCAGGGACGCGGTCAGGCCGATCCGGGAGTACATCCGCACGGGATGGTGCGACTCGAATTTGTCGATGTACACGACGTCATTGCCCTCGAACGCGGCAAGGTGCACGGTGTGCCCGGTCTTTCCGTTCAGCTCAGCCAAGTACGGGTGCGCCACTTTGCGGATGTCCCGCTGCTCCAGGGCGAGCGAGGACAGCTCGAACAGTTTGGATCCAAGCATGAACCGCTGGTCCTCATCGCGGACAACGAATCGCTTTTCCTCCATGGCGTGCAGGAGCCGCATGACGGTTGTCTTGTGTACCGAAGCCTTGGAGGCAAGCTCATCCAGGGTGGCCGGTTTGGCCGCAAGCTCGGCTAGCAGGTCGATGGCCCGCATCAGGCTTTGGCTCATGGTGCTGTGCTCCGATCGTGAAGGCTTCGGTCATGGCTGCTGAAGTGTCCTGCGGCGACGTGGATCGCAGCCCATTCGGCGTCTGTGGAACCAAGGATGGCCGAAAGCAGGGCGGAGCCGGGGAGCGGGCCACGATCGCCATGCACGGTGAGGGTGCAGGCTGCGGCGACGTGACCGCGGCGAAGGCTCGCCTTCTGCCCGAGGCCGAACAGCACGCCGCTGAGGTACCCGGCCGCGAAGGAATCGCCCGCGCCCACCGGCTCAAGCACGTCCACGGACAATGCCGACACCTCGGACCGCGTCCCGTCCCGTTCCAGGGCGATGGCGCTAGTGGCTTCGTTCTTGATGACGACGACGGCGGGATCAGGTATGAGGCGCCGCAGTTCAGTTTCGTCCGTAGTGCCGAAGGCGTGCTCGGCTTCGTCCTTGCCCACCAGCACGATGTCGGCGAGATTGGCCAGGCGGCGCAGTACGGAACGGTCCTGCCCGGCCCAGAGCGCGGCGCGCCAATTGACGTCGAAGCTGATGAGGCGGCTGTGCCTCGGGGCGGCGAGGATGGCTTCCATGAGCTGAAGGCATTCGGCCGAGAGCGCCGCTGTGATGCCGCTCAGGTGGATGAGCGATGCTTCGTTAAGCAAACGCTCGACGGCGGGATTCGCCAGGGTGCCCAGGTTCATCGCTGATGCGGCGGAACCCTGCCGGTAGTACAAAACTGAACTGCCGCCGTCGGGATCTGTTTCCTGGGCTGGGACCTTGACGTAAAGCCCGGTGGGCCGTCCGGGATCGACCTCGACGCCGGAAACGCCTACTCCGTGGCTGCTGAGTTCCTCCAGGATCCGGATACCGAATCCGTCCTTGCCCACCCGGCCTACCCAGTGGGAGTCCAGGCCCATGGCAGCCAGGCCCATGGCAACGTTCGATTCCGCGCCGCCGATGCCGCAGTGCAGCTCCGTGGCTTGGTGCAGCGGGACGGGCTTCACCGGGGTGAGCATGGCCATCGTCTCGCCCACACATACAGCTGAAAGCATGAAACTCGCGCGCTCCCTCTGCCGCTTCCAGCGGCACTCGACACCCCATGAAGAAGGGATTTCCGTGGCCTGGTCAGGGAGTGCCGGGCCACGCCGCGGCCTTGACTCCCAATCCTGCACCATGTTAGACATATCACCAACAGCTTTGCAACCTGCGTTGCAAAATACGCAACGCACCGGGTTTGCGAGCAGAATGCGCACAGTGAATTGCGCACAGTGAAGTTGCGCATCGTGAAGGGATCGAACTGGTGAACACTTCCACGTCCGGGGCCGGAGCAGAGGCCGGGGCAATTGCAGCGGACGCCGTGGCGCGCCTGGCGGATGTCCGGCTCGACTGGCGGCACAAAGCCGTGCCCGCCACAGCCAACGGCACCAGCCACCGCGAGTTCCTCTCCACAGCCCCGAAGCTCGAGGACCTCCAGACGCCGTTGCTTACCCTTGACTCACAGGCGATGCTCGGCAATGCCGATCGGCTGGCTTCGTGGTGCGCGGAGCATGGCGTCTTGCTGGCTCCGCACGGAAAGACCACCATGGCGCCGCAGCTTTGGGCGGAACAGCTGGGCCGTGGCGCCTGGGGGATTACTGTGGCGAACTTCGCCCAGCTCCGCGTGGCCCGCGCGTTCGGCGTGCGGCGCCTGCAACTGGCCAACAGCCTGAGCGATCCGCACGCGATCGAATGGGTCGCCAAGACCGCGAGTCCGGACCAGCCGATCCTGTCCTGGGTGGACTCCACCGTTACCGTGCAGGTTATTGGCCGCACCTTGGAAGCCGTTGGAAGCAACGCCGTCCTGGATGTCCTCGTTGAGCTCGGCGGGATCGGCGGCCGCACCGGGGCACGAGGCGTGGAGGCCGCACTCGACGTCGCCCGCGCCGTCAGTGCCTCCCCGCACCTGCGGCTGGTGGGGGTGAGCGGCTACGAAGGATCGCTGGCCCACATGGCCGACGCCCATAGTCTCGCCGTCGTCCGCGGCTTCTTGGGCCAGATGGGTGAGCTGCATCAATGGCTCCTTGAGGAAGGTCTCTACGGATCCGACGCCGTCATCCTCACGGCAGGCGGCAGCGCCTACTTCGACGACGTCGTCGACGTCCTTTCGCCCTACGCCACCGCTGGCTCCGAGGCAAGCCCCCGGGTTGAACTCATGATCCGCAGCGGCGCCTACATCATCCACGACGACGGCTTCTACCGGGGCATCTCGCCGTTTTCCCGCGACGGCGGCCAGCCGTTCATGGCAGCTATGCACAGCTGGGCGCGCGTCGTGTCCCAGCCCGAACCCGGCCTTGCCATCCTCGACGCCGGCAAACGGGACTTGCCCGTTGACGAGGGCCTGCCCCGTCCGCAGCTGATCGGGCCCGCGCTCGGCGGTCCCATGCTGCCCCTCGGCGGTGCCGAGATCACGGCCGTCAACGACCAGCACTGCTTCATGACCTTCGACGCCGGCACCACCACCGTGCGGCCCGGCGACGTCGTGCGCCTCGGACTTTCGCATCCGTGCACAGCCTTTGACAAGTGGACCCTCATCCCAGTGCTGGCGGACACCGACGGTGACCAAACCGTCGTCGACCTCATCCATACCTTCTTCTAGGACCCTCGCCATGAAGACCCTCATCAGCAACGCCATCCTGGCGGACGGAACCGGGACGGACCGCCGTCCCGCGGACGTCCTTCTGGACGGCGAGGTGATCGCCGTCGTCGCCGGCGCCGGATCCCTCACCGCGAGCGGAACCGGCGCCGAGCGGACTATCGACGCAACGGGACTCGTCCTGAGCCCCGGCTTTATCGACATGCACGCCCATTCGGACCTGCAGCTGCTGGTCAACAAAGACCACTACGCCAAGCTCAGCCAAGGCGTCACCACCGAACTGTTGGGCCAGGACGGGCTGTCCTACGCTCCGGTGGACGACGCCACGCTTGCCGGAGTCCGCGAGAAGATCGCCGGCTGGAACGACAACCCGCAGGATTTCGACTGGGATTGGCGAACCGTGGGCGAGTACCTGGACCGCCTCGACGCGTCCGAAAACGGCAAGAGGATCGCCACCAACGCCGCCTACCTCGTGCCGCAGGGAACCGTACGGGCCCTCGTGATGGGCTTCGCCGAAGGGGACCCGACACCTGAGCAGCAGGAGCGGATGCAGGACTTGGTCCGCACCGCGATGGAGGAAGGCGCCGTGGGGATGTCCTCCGGACTGACCTACACCCCCGGAATGTACGCCCGCACGGAGGAACTGGCAGGACTATGCCGGACCGTGGGGGAGCTGGGTGGTTTCTACGCCCCGCACCACCGCTCCTACGGAAAGGGCGCGCTCGGCGCCTACGCTGAGATGATCGGACTGAGCAGGGACACCGGCTGCGCGCTGCACCTTTCCCACGCCACCATGAACTTCGCCGAAAACAAGGGCAGGGCGGGCGAGCTTCTTGAACTCATCGACGCAGCGCTCGACGACGGCGCCGACATCACGCTCGACACCTATCCCTACCTCCCCGGAGCCACCACGCTCGCGGCCATCTTGCCCAGCTGGTCATCCTCCGGCGGCACCGAGGCCACACTCACGCGGTTGGCTGACCCGGCTACGCTAGCGAGGATCCGCGAAAGCGTGGAGATCTACGGCTCCGACGGCTGCCATGGCGTGGTTGCCGAGTGGCACACCCTGGAGATCAGCGGCGTCCAGAACCCGGCACTCGCCGGCCATGTGGGCAAGACCATCGCCGCAATCGCCGCCGAATCCAACGCTGAGCCCTTCAACGTGTTCGTTCGGATTCTCCAAGAAGACCGCTTGGGCACCGGCATCCTGCAGCACGTCGGACACGAGGAAAACGTGCAGGCCATCATGGTCCATCGCACGCACACCGGCGGCAGCGACGGCCTCTTGGTCGGAGCCAAGCCGCACCCGCGTGCCTGGGGAACCTTTCCCCGCTACCTGGGCCATTACAGCCGCGACCTGGGCTTGCTGACCCTGGAAGAAATGGTCCACCACTTGAGCGGCCGCCCCGCCAAGCGGCTCAAGCTCGACCGCCGCGGGCTCGTCCGCGAAGGCTACGCGGCCGACGTCGTCCTCTTCGATCCGCGCACCGTCCGTGACGAAGCCACCTTTGAAAACCCCCGCAAGCCAGCCACTGGCATCCATTACGTGTTCGTCAACGGGACGGCAGCGATCGACGGCGGGAAGCCCACCGGCGCCCGTGCCGGCCGCGCCCTGCGCCGCAGCCCCGACGGACGCACCCGAGCAGGAAGTACGGAATCGCATGACTCCTGAAGAATTCGTCGAACAGCTTGAAGCCGACCGCAGCCTCGCCGTCGTCCGTGCGCCGCTGATCCCCGACGCCGCCGAGCTGTGCCACGCACTGGCCGACGCCGGCATCCGCAGCGTCGAACTGACGTTCACCACCCCGGACGTGCTGAAGCATGTGCGGCGGGCGGCGGACACCGCCGCGAAGCACGGCGCCGCCGTCGGAATCGGTACCGTGATGACGGCCGAGCAGGCAAAGGCAGCAATCGACGCCGGTGCCCGATTCCTGGTGACGCCCGGCCTTCGCCCCGAGGTTGCGGCGGTGGCTGCGGCCGCCGGTATTCCCTTCAGTTTGGGCGCCATGACACCCACGGAGGTTGCGCAGGCCCTTGACCTCGGTTCCGCGGCAGTCAAGATCTTCCCGGCCAGGCAGCTCGGCCCGGCCTACCTCAAGGATCTCCAGGGTCCCTACCCTGGCATCCGGCTTCTGCCCTCCGGCGGGATCGACGCCTCGAACGCCAAGAGCTATCTCGACGCCGGCGCCGCAGCGGTCTGCTGTGGAACCAGCGTGGTCCCTCCCTCCGCCGTGGCCGCAGGCGACTGGGCTGACATTTCGGCCAGGGCCGCCGCCTTCACCGCCACCCTCGCGTAGGAATCCCCAGAAAGTAACCTCCATGAATGAATTCCTGAACTGGCTGCGGCACGATACCGCCGGCCTGCTTCTCCTGGCAGGGGCCGGCATTGCCCTCCTGTTGTTTCTGATCATCAAAGTCAAGGTAGAACCGTTCATTGCCTTGGTGGGTACCAGCGTGCTCGTCGCGCTGGCGGGCGGCGTGAGCATCGATGCCCTCGTCGGCTCGCCCATCAAGAGCGGTGACGCCCTCATCGAGAAGGGCTTCGCCGGGATCCTCGGACACATCACGTTGATCATCGGCCTGGGCACCGTCCTTGGCGCCATCCTGGAACGTTCCGGTGGTGCGGAGGTCCTGCTGGGCAGGCTCGTGAAGATCTTCGGCGAAAAGGGAACGCCGCTGGCCATGGGCGTCACCGGTTTTGTCCTCGGCATTCCGGTCTTCTTCGACATCGGTATTTTCGTGCTCGCGCCCCTCGTCTACGTGGCGGCGGTACGCGGCGGAAAATCCCTGATTCTGTATGCCTTGCCGCTCCTCGCCGGCCTCTCGGTGACCCACGCCTTCCTGCCACCGCACCCGGGTCCCGTGGCAGCGGCTGGCCTGTTCCACGTTGAACTTGGCTGGATCATCATCATGGGCCTCGCCTGCGGTATCCCCGCTTGGTTCGCTTCCGGCATTCTCTGGGGCCAGTGGATCGGCAAGCGCGTGCAAGTGGCCGTTCCGGAGGACCGCGTGATCCCGGAGGCAGAGGAAGCCGTTGGCCACGAGCCGCCTATGAGCGTCGTTGCCCTTGCCATCGGCCTGCCGATGCTCCTGATCCTTGGCGCCACCTTCGGCAATGTCTTCCTGCCCGCCGGTGGGTTCCGCGATGCGCTCGTGTTCTTCGGCAACCCGGCCATTGCGCTCACCGTTGCCGTTGCACTCTCCATGTGGCTCCTGGGCACGCGCCGGGGCATGAGCGCCAAGGACCTCTCCGAACTGAGCTCGGCCTCGCTGAAGCCGGTCGGCATGATCCTGCTTGTTGTTGGAGCCGGCGCATTCTTCGGCGCCGTGCTCTCGGCAACCGGGGTAGGCAACGCGGTGGCGGACACTTTGGCCAAGGCCGGGCTGCCGGTGATCGTGTCCGCTTACGTGATCGCCTGCGGCATGCGCCTCGCCCAGGGCTCGGCCACGGTCGCGATCGTGACCACCGGCGGCATCCTGGCCCCGGCGCTCACGGCCGGACACTATTCGCAGCCGCAATTGGCCCTGATTGTCATGGCCATCTCCTCCGGCTCCATCATCGCCAGCCACGTGAACGACGGCGGATTCTGGATCATCTCCAAGTACTTCAACATGTCAGTCAAGGACACCCTGAAGACGTGGACGGTGCTGGAGACCGTGCTCTCGGTAGTGGGCTTCGGCATGGCGGCGCTGCTGTACCAGTTCGTCTAAACGCTGAGCGACACGGAAAATCCCTGGCGCCTCCGGAATTCCGTGGGCGCCAGGGATTTTGGGGTTATAGGACAAAACGTGTGTATGGATTGTGCCTGCTTCCCAGTGTTGGCGGGCGAATTTCGGGGTAGCTAAGCTTTGGAAGCTTAGGGTGGCTGGGGTGCTTGCATATCTCTGGAATGTCTGGTCTGCGGTCAGGCGCTGGTACGGAACGGGAAAACGGCCGCGGGTAAGCAGCGCTACCGGTGCCTGGAATGCGGGGCGAGCCGCTCGGGTGAACGCCCGGATGTGAGCCGGCGTGCGGAGCTGGGTGCGTTTCTGGGCTGGCTGCTGGGTACCGGCGGCCAAGCGCTGGTTGACTCGTTCGGTACGGCCCGGTCCTTCCGGCGCCGCACGGCGTGGTGCTGGAATATTGCCCCCGCGATTCCGGCCACGGGCGAGATCCATGACCAGGTCCAGATCGACGGGATCTACGTCGGCTCGTGGTGCTGCCTGATCGCGATCGCCGGTGAGCATGTGATCGGCTGGCAGTGGTGCGACACCGAGAAGAAGGCCGCGTGGGCGGCGTTGCTTGGACGTTTTCCGGCTCCGCGGGTGGTGATCACCGACGGTGGTTCCGGGATCGCCGCCGCGCTCTCTGACTGCTGGTCGGATACCGCCATTCAGCGCTGCCTGGTCCATGTCCAGCGCAACGTGCGCACCTACCTGACCAGCAGGCCCAGGACCGAGGCCGGCAAAGCTCTCCTGCGCCTTGGCCGGGCCCTGACACGGATCAGCACACCCGCGCAGGCCGCGGCGTGGCTCGGCCACCTCAATGACTGGTACCAGAACCACGGGCAACTGGTCCGGGCCCGGACTTACCGCACCGCAGCCTCCCCCGGCACCGGCGTGGGTGCGGGCGAATCAGGCCTGGTGGTTTACCCATGACCGGCTCCGGAAGGCCTATCGCCTCCTGGAGCGGCTCAGCCAAGCAGGGAGCCTGTTCACCTACCTGCGTACCGAGTTCACAGGACTCGATATCGCGGCCACGACAAACCGGATCGAAGGCGGCACGAACGCGCAGCTGCGCCTGATTCTGCGGGCCCACCGCGGGATGAGCGAAGAGCACCAGAAGCGGGCCATCGAGTGGTACCTCTATCTCCACAGCGAAACTCCGGACCAGCCCGCCCAGCTCATCCGCCCCGAGCAATACACACCCACACGCCCGGCGGCCCAAACCGCCGTCGAGCAGCCACACGGACCCGAGGAATACGGCAACACAGCCACCGCAGAGGAAGGCCTCTGGGCCCGCAAAGGTTGGGCAGGACGCACGTGACACGCGCGGGATTTACACACGTTTTGTCCTATAACCCGGATTTTGCGTGTCGCGAGGCTTAAACAAAGAGCTCCGGAGTGCGTTATTGGGGGATACGCACTCCGGAGCGGACTTTGGAGCAGGTTCTTGGGGGTTCCTGCTGACAAATAGCTTACGTGCCCCAACAGCACTCCGCTACCAATCTGAATAACTACTTTCACTTTACTTTTTCCGGTCACGGGTTCACGGCGAAATCCGGCGTTTGATCGGGGTACCCGGCCCCTTGTAGTGCACCCGGCGCGGGCCTAGCGTTAACTTGCACAGGAAGGGGTGGTCCACGTGGAGATCTTCATGTGGTGGCTGGACATAGACCTTAAGAGCAAGGAATGGCTGCGCGAAAACCTTCGTGCCACTGAGCTTCCACTGGAAGTTCTGCAACGGATTGCGGATGTCGGAGGTCCGCGCCTTGAAGAGCTGGCCGGCGGGCTGAGCGACGCCGACTGGGACTTCATTGAGACGCAGTCCGAGTTCGTGGACTGAGGCGCTTTCCTAGACCGGTTCATAAAACCGTTGCGGCTCCCGCGCCGGGATGGTTGCATGGGGTGCATGGCTACCGCAGAGAGTTATGTCTTGGCGATCGGGACCAAAAAAGGACTGTGGCTGGCGCGCAGCTCAGACCGCAAGGAATGGTCCTTTTCCGGTCCGCACTTCCTCATGAGCGAGATCCCCAGCATCGGGATCGATACGCGCGGGGACAAGCCCCGGATCATGGTGGGCGTGCGCTCCGAACACTGGGGTCCCACCGTGGCCCACTCCGATGACCTGGGCGCCACATGGACCGAGCCCGAACAAGGCGCCATCAAATTCCCGGACGGCACGGATGCCGCTCTGGAACGGATCTGGCAGATCTACCCGGACTCCGCATCCCGGCCCGGCGTGGTCTGGGCAGGTTGCGAACCGATCTCTGTCTGGAAATCGACCGACGGCGGAGAACACTTCGAGTTGAACCGCGGCCTCTGGGACCACCCGCATCGCAGCGAGTGGGGCGCGGGTTACGGTGGCGCTGCCGCCCACTCGATCGTGGTCAATCCTTCCGGGGAGAACGTCCATGTCGCCATGAGCACGGGCGGCGTCTACCGATCGCTCGACGGCGGAACCTCCTGGGAGGCCCGCAACAAGGGGATCTCGGCCTACTTCATGCCGGATCCCAATCCCGAGTTCGGCCAGTGCGTCCACAAGATCGCCGCGGATGCCGCCGTCGAAGGCCGGTTGTATGCGCAGAACCACCACGGCGTGTACCGCACGGACGACAACGGCGAGAACTGGGTTTCAATCGCCGACGGCCTTCCGGCTGATTTCGGCTTCGTGATGCTCACCCACCCCCGCCGCGAAGGGACCGCCTGGGTGATCCCGATCAAGGCCGATAGTGAGCGGATTCCGCCGGACGGCCATCTCGCGGTGCACCGCACGGACGACGCCGGGAATACCTGGAAGCGTTTGGATGTGGGTCTCCCGGACCATGAATACAACGCCGTGCTCCGTGACGCAGCCGCGGTGGATTCTGCTGAACCTGCCGGGGTGTACTTCGGAACACGCGGCGGTTCGGTCTACGTTAGCGCTGATGAGGGCGAGTCCTTCATCGAAGTCGCCTCGCATCTTCCTGATGTTTTGTGTGTCCGGGCTGCAGTTGTCTCCGGCGTCGTCTCCGCAGATGTAGCCGACGAATTGGCCGCTGCCGCCGCAGCATCCAGCCTGCCGACCTAGGACGGACCTTGCCCGATATTACGGTGGTTTTGCCCAGTGTTCTCCAGCCCCTCGCCGGCGGGCAGTCCTACCTGACTACGCCCGCCGACGGAGCTGTGACCGTGGAAAGCTTGCTTGATGCTGTGACCGGGGACTACCCGGTGCTGGCCCGGAGGATCCGGGATGAAACCGGTTCGCTCCGCCGCTACGTGAATATTTACGTGAACGGCGAGGAGGTCCGGCGTCTGAGGGGTCTGGATACTGAGGTAGCTGCCGGCCAGGAGGTCTTGATCATCCAGTCCGTGGCTGGTGGCTGAGTGGTTCGGGGCCAGGTCAGGCCACTCGCCAGACTGTGCATTCGTCGGTATTGATGGCCTTGCGCAGGCCCGTCAGCTGATCCATGATCCAAACGACGCCGATGCCCGGGGCCGTTTCCTGGACGCTGCCCCTGCGGATGACAACGTCATCGTAGGAGGGTCCGACGGAGAGGCGGGCTTCGATCTGGTCGCCGCGGTGCAGCTGGTCAAGCGCGCGGATTCTTGTGGGGTGGGTTGATACTTCCTTCAACATGGTGGCCTCCCTGGCTGGAGCTGCCAGCATTTGCCGGCTATTCCAGTGTGGCGGGCCAATGTTGCGGTGTGGTTTCGTGCGGGTTAGCCGTGGGTAAGACTTCCGGGACAAAGAAAATCCGTGGTTCCACACGGGCCCAGAGGGCGGCCGGTGTGGAACCACGGATTTGTTTGGAGGGAGCGTCCTACTTCAGGCCGAGCTCCGCCGTCGGGGTCTTGAAGGATTCGCGGGCGGTCATCGCGGAGACCGCCGCGATGACGCAGATGACGCCGGTGAAGATGCTGATCTGGACCCAGCCGCCGGCCTTGGTGCCGCCCATTGCCGTCACGATGGTCGGGGCGAACCCTGCCATGAGGAAGCCGATCTGGGTGCCGATGGCCAAGCCGGAGAAGCGGACCTTGGTGCTGAACATTTCGCCGTAGAAGGAGGGCCATACCGCGTTTGCGGCGGCGTATCCGAGGGAGAAGTACACCACGGAGACCACGAACATGAGCGGCACGTTTCCGGATTCGAGCGTCAAGAGGAACACCGGCGTCATGATGGCGCTGGCTACGGCGCCGTAGATGAAGACGGGCTTGCGGCCGATCCGGTCAGCCATCCGGCCGAAGACCGGCTGGGTGCCAAGCGCGACGACGTTTGCCGCCACGACGAGCCACAGGGTGATGGTGCTGTTCACGTGGGCCACGTCCTTGGCGTAGGCAATGGCCAAGGTTCCGAAGACCGTGCTCACCGCCGAGATGAAGGCGCAGCAGATAACGCGCAGGACGTCGGCCCAGTGCAGCCGCAGAAGGTCGGCCACGGGAAGCTTGGCGATCTGGTTGTTCTTCTTGGCCTCGGCGAACGCCGGTGGTTCGTGCAGGGTGCGGCGGATGAAGAACGCTACCAGGACCACGACGGCGCTGAGCCAGAACGGGATCCGCCAGCCGATGCCGTACTTGACCTCGTCCGGGAGGGCGACGACGGGGATGAAGACCAAGGCTGCGAGGATCTGGCCGCCCTGGGTTCCGGTAAGGGTCCAGGAGGTAAAGAAGGAGCGGCGGTTGTCCGGCGCGTGTTCCAGCGTCATGGATGAAGCGCCGGCTTGTTCACCGGCGGCCGAGAGGCCCTGGCAGAGCCGTGCGAAGACCAGCAGCGCCGGAGCCCACCAACCGATGGACTTGAAATCGGGGAGGCAGCCGATGATGAACGTCGCACCGCCCATGAGCACCAGGGTAAACATCAGCACGCGCTGGCGGCCGATGCGGTCGCCGAAGTGCCCCAGGATGATGGCTCCAACGGGCCGTGCTACGTAGGCGAAGCCGAACGTCGCGAAGGACATAATGGCTGCGTTGGCGTCGGCGCTGGGGAAGAAGACGTGCGGGAAAATCAGGGCCGCGGCCGAACCGAAGATGAAGAAGTCGTAGTACTCGACGGCGCTACCGAGGAAGCTGGCGAGGGCGGCCTTCTTCGGCGTTCCTGCCGTGGCAGTGCCCGGCGTCGTAGACGGGATCGTGTGACTCATGGTGTTCCTTTTGTGTGACGGCGATGTCGCATCTGGCTGAAATGTGCGTACCTGGAACGTCGTTGTGGGTCCGGCAGCGGCCTCACACTGTAGCCACATTGTGAGAGCTACTTGTGCGATATAGCAATGATGACTGTGAGCGCAGTCACTTGTCAAGATATTTACTCACCATCTAGATATAGCTCTCACGATGTGGCAATCTTTAGGTATGGATGTGAAGGAAGACACAAAAACCGACATGATCGGCAAGGCCCTGGGCCTCCTGGTATTGCTGGGTAATGAGCCGAAGGGGGCCAGCGCCTCGGAGCTCGCCCGCCAGGCGGAGCTGCCCTTCAGTACCACCTACAGGCTGCTCGGATCCCTGACCCGCGACGGATTCGTTGACTACGAGGCCGACGGCCGCCGCTACCACCTGGGGCTTCGCGTCTTCCAGCTGGGCCAGCGGGTGTCCAATCACCATGGCTTTGCGGGTACCGCGCGGCCCATCCTGCAGCGCGTGACGGAAGGGACCGGCGAAGCCACCATCCTTTCGGTCCGGGATGGCCACCACCACCTCACGGTCAACAAGGTGGACGGTCCCCAGATGTTCCGGGTCACGAGTGATCCGGGGCATCTTGGAATGCTGCACACCACGGCCGTGGGCAAGGCGCTAGTTGCCTTCGCGGACGACGACGAGCGGAAGCAGTTGGTGGAAGAGCTCGGACTGGAGCCGCTGACGGAGTTCTCCATTACCGACCGCGACGCTTTCCGCCTGGAAATCGAGAAGGTCCGGCGCCAGGGCTACGCGATCATGGACGAGGAAAACGAGGTGGGCATGCGCGCCGTCGCCGTCCCGGTCCTCAATTCCCAGGGCGTTGCGTTCGCCTCGCTTGCCACCGCCGTCCCTGTCTTCCGAATGAGCGTGGAGCAGCTGGTGGCGGTGGTCCCCTTGCTGAAGAGCGCGGCGTCAGAGCTTGCCGACCGCCTGCCGCAGCGATAACGGCGCGTTAATAGCTATCACTTTTGTTCGCGATAAGAACACTAGTGCAATATATGAACATTTTGTGTAGTCTGATTCATACCGCCCGGCGGAGCAGCACGCTCTGGACGTCCCGAGGGAATCCAGGGAGGGCCAATCCGCGGGTGCAGTTGTCAAAGGAGCAATGAGCATGAGCAACCGAGCCGAATCCTTCCTGGTGGGCCTGATCGGTGAAGGCGTATCGCCTTCACTGACGCCGCCCATGCATGAGAGGGAGGCCGACGTCCAGGGGCTGCGCTACCTGTACCGGCCCATCGACCTGCTGGAGCTCTCCCTGCCCGGCTCCGCCGTCGGCGATTTGCTGACCGCTGCTTCCCGGCTTGGCTACAACGGCCTCAACATCACGCATCCGTGCAAGCAATTGGTGCTGCCGTTCCTGGACGAGGTTTCCGAGGACGCAAGGCGGCTTGGCGCTGTGAACACCGTGCTGATCAAGGACGGCCGCTTTACCGGCCACAACACGGACTTCTCCGGCTTCGGCTCAGCTTTGGCCAGCGGCCTTCCCGACGCCGGCCTGGAGCGAGTCGTCCAGCTCGGCGCCGGGGGTGCGGGCTCCGCCGTCGCATACGCCCTCCTTTCCGCGGGGGTCAAGTCACTGGACCTTGTGGACGTCGATCCGGCGCGCTGCGCGGAACGGGCGGCGGAACTTGCCGCGCTGTTCCCGGGCAGCACCGTCACGGCGCGCACGACGGCGGAGCTGCCGCAACTCATGCCGCTGGCCGACGGTTTGGTGCACTGCACCCCGGTGGGCATGGCCGCGCATCCAGGCCTCCCGCTGGACATGTCCCTCGTGGAACCCCGCCACTGGGTGGCTGACATCGTCTACCGACCGATCGAAACGCAGCTGGTGCTCGAGGCCCGCGCCAAGGGTTGCCGCGTTCTCGACGGCGGTCGCATGGCCGTGGGGCAGGCCGCCGACGCCTTCCGCATCTTCACCGGCCGCGATGCCGATCCAGAACGGATGCGGGCGCATTTCCTGGAGCTGGTGGGCGCCGAGGAATCCACGGCTGAAGAGTCGAAGGCCGACAACGCATTCGCCGGGGCGGGGCACTGATGCGCACGGGAATCGCCACGGTCTGCCTCTCCGGTACGCTCAAGGAAAAGATGCAGGCCTGCGCAATCGCGGGCTTCGATGGCATCGAGATCTTCGAACAGGACCTCGTCACCTCCCCGCTTAGCCCGGAGGACGTGCGGAAAATGGCCGCTGACCTGGGACTCGGACTGGACCTCTATCAGCCGTTCCGCGACTTTGACAGTGTCTCCGACGACATCCTGCAGGAAAACCTGCGCCGGGCGGATGCCAAGTTCAAGCTCATGTCCCGCCTCGGGATGGACACCATCCTGGTGTGCACCAACGTGGGAACCGCCACGATCGACGACGACGGCCTCCGCGCCGAGCAGCTCGCCCGACTGGCGGAATTGGCCGGGAACCACGGCGTCAAAGTGGCGTACGAGGCCCTGGCCTGGGGCAAGTATGTCAACGACTACGAGCACGCGCACCGCTTGGTGGACACCGTGGACCACCCCAACCTGGGCACCTGCCTCGACTCCTTCCACATCCTTTCCCGCGACTGGGACACCGCACCCATCGAGGCCATCAAGCCTGAGAAGATCTTCTTCGTCCAGGTGGCCGACGCCCCGAAGCTCTCCATGGATGTCCTGTCCTGGAGCCGCCATTACCGCGTGTTCCCGGGCGAAGGACAATTTGAACTGGCCAAGTTCATGGGCCACGTGGCACGCGCGGGCTATTCCGGCCCGGTCTCGCTGGAGGTCTTCAACGACGTCTTCCGCCAGTCCGATGTGGAGCGCACGGCCGTCGACGCGATGCGCTCGCTGATCTGGCTTGAGGAACAAAGCGCCAAATGGCTCGACGCGAAAGCGGCATCCCTTGCGGCGGAAGGCGTCTCTGGTGACTCGCCCGCCAACGCAGCCGGCCGCCGTCGTTATCCCATGGAACTGGCCACGCTGCCCAAGGTCGCCGAACCGGCCGGGTTCAACTTCGCAGAAGTCAAAACCGATGAGCCCGCACAGCTCGAAACCCTTCTGGGCCAACTCGGCTTCGAATTCGACGGCCGGCACCGGACCAAGGACGTGCAGTTGTGGTCCATGGGCCACGCCCGCGTCATCATCAACGAACAAGCGCCGTCGCACAGTGAACCCGCCATTGCGGCGTTGGGGTTCGACGTCGACTCTCCGGTGATTGCCTCGGCCCGCGCCCAGCAGCTCAAGGCTCCCGTGGTGCCACGCAAGGTGCAGGCGGACGAGGAAGTGTTCCAAGGCATCGCCGCCCCGGACTCCACCGAGATCTTCCTGTGCCAGGGCAGCCCGGACGGGACGGCGGCATGGACCAGCGAATTCGGGCAGACCCATGAATTCGGCGAAGGCCTCAAGCACCCTACAGCGGGAGCGCAAGCGGCGATCGACCACGTGAATTTGGCCCAACCGTGGCAGCATTTCGACGAGGCCGTCCTCTTCTACACGAGTGCCCTCGCGCTGGAACCTCAACCGTTCGCCGAAGTGCCGAGTCCCAGCGGCCTGGTGCGCTCGCAGGTCATGGTGACGTCCGACCGTGCCGTGCGCCTGGTGCTGAACCTGGCTCCGATGCTTCAGCAGGAGCCCGGCCAGAAGGGCAACGGCGCCCGCAAGAGCTACCAGGAACACATCGCCTTCGCGGTGGATGACCTCGTGGCCACGGCCCGGGCGGCGCAGGCACGGGGACTCGACTTCCTCCGGATACCGGCCAACTACTACGAGGACCTGGATGCGCGGTTCGCCTTGGATCCTGCCTTCCTGGCTACCCTCAAGGAATTGAACCTTCTCTACGACAGGGACGCCAACGGTGAATTCCTCCACTTCTACACCGCCACGGTGGGCAGCGTGTTCTTCGAAATGGTGGAACGCCGCGGCAATTACGACGGCTACGGCGCCCCCAACGCCCCCGTGCGGCACGCCGTCCAGTACGACTCGCTTCACGCCCACCACGTGCAGCGCTAAGCAGAAACTCAACCAGAAGCAACGAAAGAAACCACCCGAAAGGAGCCGGCCGTGCTGCTAGACGCAAATGCCGGGCACTACCAAGACGACGAGCTCGTACCGGCGGCCGAACCGCATGCCGGGCACTACCAAGACGACGAGCTCGTACCGGCGGCCGAACCGCATGCCGGGCACGCGCCGTTGGACGCCGCAGCCGAAACCCAAGCGGATCTCAGCGCCGAGATCAAGGCCATCGGCGAAGCGTACGCCCAGGCGCTCAAGAATGGTGCCGCGCCGGAGACCCAGCCCCGCCTGGACTTCGCGCCGTACCGCAGCAGCATCCTGCGCCACCCCACCAAGAGCCTGCACCACGCGGACCCTGAGACTATCGAGCTGTACTCGCCGGCATTCGGGCACCAGGACGTGCATGCGTTGGAATCGGACCTCACCATCCAGCACAACGGTGAACCCCAGGGCGAGCGGATCATCGTTCAGGGCAAAGTGCTCGACGGCGACGGCCGCCCGGTTGCCGGCCAACTCGTAGAGATCTGGCAGGCCAACGCTGCCGGCCGTTACATCCACAAGCGCGACCAGCACCCCGCCCCCCTCGACCCGAACTTCACCGGCGTCGGACGCTGCATCACCGGACCGGACGGCACCTACCGATTCACCACCATCAAGCCCGGCGCCTACCCATGGAAGAACCACCTCAACGCCTGGCGCCCGGCGCACATCCACTTCTCGCTCTTCGGCACGGATTTCACGCAGCGCATCGTCACCCAGATGTACTTCCCGGGCGACCAGTTGTTCCCGCTGGACCCCATCTACCAATCGATCGTGGACCAGGACGCCCGCGACCGGCTCGTCGCCAAGTACGACCATGAGCTGACGAGCCCCGAATGGGCCCTCGGCTACAACTGGGACATCGTCCTGAGCGGTTCGAAGCGGACCTGGACCGAAAACGAAGCCTTTGGCGACGCCGGGGACGAGGAGTAGAACATGAGCAAGCTGACACCCACACCAGGCCAGACCGTTGGCCCGTTCTACGGCTACGCGCTCCCCTTTAATAAGGACAACGAGCTCGTCGCCCCGGGCAGCGCCGGAAGCATCCGCCTGCAAGGCACCGTGTATGACGGCGCCGGAGAAGCCATCCCGGACGCCATCCTGGAGATCTGGCAGCCGGACTCCGAAGGCAAGGTAGTCCAGCGCACCGGCTCCCTGGTCCGCGACGGCTACACCTTCACCGGTTGGGGCCGCGCCGCGGTGGGCAACTCCGGTGTGTTCACGTTCACCACGGTCAACCCCGGCCCCACCGAAGCGGGCGCGGCTCCGTTCATTTCCGTCGCCGTTTTTGCGCGTGGCCTCATGAACCGCCTGTTCACCCGCATCTACTTGCCGGAAAACGAGGAAGCGCTCGCTGCCGACCCGCTGCTCAACTCCCTCGATCCCGAGCGCCGCAAGACCCTGATCGCGCGTCGCGACGCGGATGGCGGACTCACGTGGGATCTGCGCCTGCAGGGCCGGAACGAGACTGTTTTTCTCGACTTCGAAGGCGCCTCCCAGTGAGTGGCGACGGCGATTTCGGGCTGCTCAGCCCGGTTTCGGCGTCGCCCGCCGTGGTGGCGCTGACAGGTGACCGTGCGGTGATCGCGGCCATCCTCGACGTCGAAGCCGCCTGGGCATCCGTGCTCGAAGAGGCGGGCTTCGCGCCGGCCGGTTCTGCCGCCGTCGTCACCGAGGCCACGGAATCCTGGGCCTACGACGCCGCTTCCATCGCCGAACGCGCACAAGGTGGCGCCAATCCGGTCATTCCGCTGCTGGCCGATCTCCGGGGGAGGGTCAGGCAGCTCGAGGCTGGGCGCCCCGGCGGGCCGATCGGCGCGTTTGCCGCGGTGCACACCTCCCTGACCAGCCAAGACGTCCTGGATTCGGCCCTGATGCTGCTCGCGCACCGCGTGCTTTCGGCGCTTCTCGCCGAAGTAAAAGGTACGACGACGGCGCTCGCCGCCCTTGCGGAACAGCATGCGGACACGCTGTGCGTGGGCAGAAGCCTGACGCAGCACGCGCTTCCGTTCACCTTCGGGCTCAAGGCGGCGCAGTGGTTCCACGGAGTGGCAGCCGCGGCCCGTCGCCTCGAAGCGCTGGAGTTGCCCGTGCAGTTCGGCGGCGCCGGCGGCACCCTGGCCGCCGGCACCGTACTCACGGAAGGCTCGTCGTCGAGCCCCTTTGCGCTGGCGGATGCCTTGGCCGGAAGGCTGGACCTCGCTCCCGTTCCCGCACCGTGGCACACCAACCGGCTGGCGGTCACTGGACTCGGCGACGCCTTGGCTTCCCTCACGGACTCCTTCGGCAAGATCGCCTCGGACCTGCTGTTCCTCGGCCGACCCGAGGTTGCCGAGCTCGGTGAGCCCCTTGCCGCTGGCCGCGGAGTCTCGTCGGCCATGCCGCAAAAGCAGAACCCCGTGTTGTCCGTGCTGATCCGCAGCGCCGCACTCCAGGCGCCCGGGCTGGCTGCGCAGCTGCACCTTGCAGCCGCGAACTTCAACGACGAACGCCCAGACGGCGCCTGGCACAGCGAATGGCCTGCCCTGCGTGGCTTGCTTCGGCTCACACTCGGCGCAGCCACCCAGCTGCGCGAGCTCGCCGAAGGCCTCCGCGTCTTCCCAGAGGCAATGCGCCGCAACCTGGAAATCTCCGGGCCGTTACTCCTCAGCGAAGCCGTCGCATCCTCCGTTGCTCCGCTCCTCGGCGCGGACAGGGGCGAGGCGAAGGCCAAGCTTCAGGCCGTCGTCGACCAGACCCTGCAAGCACCCGCAGCCGAGCAAGCCCGGATCTACACCAAGCTCCTCCGCGAAGCCGTCCCGGCCAGCAAGCTGTCCGATGAGGAACTGCAGGCCCTTCTGGACCCCGCGAACTACACGGGTGAGGCTGCCGAGATCAGCCGTCGCATCTTCGCCGCGTACCCGGAATTCACACACACCAACCTGATGGGAACCGATCGTGGCTAAGCCCATCGTCAAGGCGGTGCTGCTGTCCCCGCAGCGCACGCTGGGGGAGAAGCCGCTCCTGGTGGTGGGGCCCTCGCTCGGAACGTCCACCGTGCTCTGGACCGAGACGGCAGCCCTGCTCGGCAACGAGTTCGACGTCATCGGCTGGGACCTGCCCGGCCACGGCGTCTCGCCCGCGGCCTCCGAAACGTTCCGCGTCGCCGAACTCGCGGACGCGGTGATTGACTTGGTGGACTCGATCGCGCCCGGTGCCGTGTTCCACTACGCCGGGGATTCCCTGGGCGGTGCCACAGGACTGCAGCTCGGCATCATGCACGGAGAGCGGCTCAAGTCCCTGTCCGTGCAGTGCAGCGGAGCGAAGCTCGGTACGCCCGAGGGATGGCTGGAACGTGCCGAAACCGTCCGCGCACAAGGAACCGCGGTGATGATCCAGGGTTCCGCGCAGCGTTGGTTCGCTCCCGGCTTCATGGATCGCCAGCCCGTGGTCAGCAGCCGCCTCCTGCATGCCCTGCGGGACGCCGACCGCTTCAGCTACGCCTTCTGCTGTGAAGCCCTCGCCGGATTCGACGTCAGCGCGGAACTCGGCAGCATCACTGTCCCCACGCAGGCACTGGCGGGCGTCGAGGACACCGTTGCGCCGCCGTCGTTCGCTGAAGAAATTGCCGCGGGCATCAACACCAGATTCAACACAGGTGGCGGCACCGCTATCGCTATTGCGCTCGACGGCGTCGGGCACCTTGCGCCCGCGGAGGCGCCTGCCGTCGTCGCGGACCTGATGCGGACATTCATGACGGAGGCCGGAAAATGAGCACTGATTCTTCGCAAGGCGCCGTTCAGCGCGACGCTAGCTCGCAGGAAATCTACGACGCCGGCATGGTGGTCCGCCGCGAAGTGCTCGGCGATGCGCACGTGGACCGCGCCAACGCCAAGAAGGACGAATTCACCGAAGACTTCCAGGACATGATCACCCGCATCGCCTGGGGAGGCATCTGGACCCGGCCCGGACTGACGCGGCAGATGCGCTCCGCCGTCACCATCACCGCGATGGTGGCGCACGGGCACTGGGAAGAACTGGCCATGCACATCCGCGCGGCCATCACGAATGGGCTGAGTAGGGACGAGATCAAGGAAATCCTGCTGCAGACCGCCATCTACTGCGGAGTCCCCTCCGCCAACACCGCATTCAAGACCGCTCAAGGCGTTTTCGCGGAGCTCGACGCGACCCCCGAAGCCCCCACGGCCCCTGAAGCC